>DASQZK010000816.1:0-8317 GCA_035638735.1 Bacteroidales bacterium | reverse complement strand
AAAGATGTTCAGGGCAATTGCACGTATTATGCCAGAGATGAGTCAGGAAATATTCTTAGTACCTATACCGGCAACAATACAACCATAGGTCAGCTGGAAATGCCTGTATACGGCTCTACGCGTCTGGGGACCACATTAAAGGGAGCAACGACAAAATCTGATTATCTTTATGAACTGACCGATCATTTGGGGAACGTAAGGGCGATATTAAAAGATGACTATTCGGGGAATAATGTTCTCTTCAGCTATGCCAATTATTATCCCGGCGGGTCTGCTAAATCTCATTTTTATCAATGCCGGCCTGTTTAAGGATAGCGAAGAACGTACCTTTCGGAATGTCTTTATTGTGCATGGGCACAATGGCTCTTTTATGCGAATCCGGGTGCAGCCATATTTGGTGGCTGCCACGGCTTCGATCCAAAACAAAACCTTTCTTTTTCAGGATTTTTACCAGTTCCTTCGGCGTAAGCGATGGCGTATTGCTCATGCGGTAGCTGTAAGTGTAAGAGAATACTCTAAAGTGTTCGCTTCGTCCGGCACAGCTTCGCCATGTGCAACCAGGCTTTCAATGTAAAGCTCGATGGCTTCCTTTGCCATCTCGATGGCATGCTCCACATTATCGCCATAAGTGATACAGCCCGGCAATGAAGGGACATTTACCGTATACCCTCCTTCCGGCTCTTTGTTCAACAATACCCTGTATGTCAACTGTTTCATTGCAAATATTTTTTAATGAGAATAAGCCTTTTTAGCCTGAAAATCACGCAAGGCCATATCAATAAGGTTCATAACAAAATTTTTGTTCTGCTCGGGCAGGGAAGAAATATCTTCCAGCCTTTTTACGGCCTCTTTGTCAAGCTGAAGGCTTGATTTGCCAATCAGGTAATCTACCGAAACTTCCAAAGCATCGGCAATCTTAGAGACCACATCAATAGAGGGCGTAATATCGCCCCTCTCATACCTTCCGATCACATCACCGGAAGTGCCGATCAATTTACCGAGGTCGGCCTGGGAAAGTTTTTTCTTCTTCCGGATAAGCATCATGTTGCTGCCAAAATCCATAATGATAAGTATTGAATATGACTACTAAATCAATGTTTTCACAAAATTATATGAATTAAAGTTCATAAACAATACACATAATGTTTGGTCTGTTCAGATTTATGATTTAGATTTTTGAATGATAAGTCTTAAAAATTATTTTTAAACTTTTTCCATGGCAAAACAAAAAGCACGACAAATAAGGCTATGCAGGTTGCAGAGAAGGGTAAGCGAAGCCCCGGTACTCACATTAGAGGGCTTATAGTTACAGGATTTAGGTTTTAACATCGGCGGTACAGATAGAGCCAGGAAAAGAAATGCTAGCCATAAAAAATCATAGAGTTTTAATGCCGGACTAAACTGTTACATATTTAAATGGAATTGTTGAAATTCTTTAATATTAATCACATCCGTCCAAAATAATTTTTTGAAATGAAAAAAGGGGAGTTGGAGATACCCCGAAAACGAGGTAGTTTTACAATTACCACAAAAAACCAACTCCCATGGTAAAATCAACGCTTTTGTCGCAAATCACCAGCATCTTACCCCGCCATTTGTTTCATGATATCGTGAATAAGTACCAGAGCGATAAGTACAGCAAAGGAATTGACAGCTGGACGCATTTGATCAGTATGTTGTTCTGCCAGCTTGGGCATGCTGAGTCAGTAAGAGACATCTCAAATGGCTTGAGAAGTATTACCGGTAACATTCATCATCTTGGCTGCAGCAAAGCCCCGTCCAAATCAACGGTTTCTTATGTTAATGCCCACAGGTCATAATCGGTATTCCAAGATTATAACTATGCGCTAGCCGATTATCTTGGAAAGAGGATAAAGTTTCCAAAACCGGATTTACATCAAATCAAGCGTAAAATTTATTTACTGAATGCCAGCATCATCTCATTATCACTGTCTCTGTATGATTGGGCATGGTATAAGACTCGCAGCAATCAAATTACATATGCTTTTAGACTATGACGGATGTATTCCGGCATTTGCAGATCTTACCACAGGAGATTTTCATGAAATTAAAATGGCTCGTGCATTGGAATTACCTTCCGGTAGCATCCTGGTTTTCGACATGGGCTACTATGATTTTACCTGGTGGAGTAACTATTTACCAGGGTATACTACCCTATCTTGAGTTTTAAATATTTGCTTCTATGGCATCACAAGCTGAATTAAGGAGTTCACTTTCCTGATCGCTTTTCGCATGATTTGCTTCCGCTGCTACCCAACCAGCCAAATCATTTGCTTCTTGAATAGACAGATCAAGCACGATATAGTCGCCACGCTTCTCTGCTGATTTCAAATACCGGCCACACATATCGCTGATCATCCTGTTCGTCTTGGCACATAAAGATGATACCGCGAAAGACTTCATACGAAGCACAATCGCGGTATCGCGCAGTTGTTGGTAGTTGCTCTTCTAATCTTCGCTTTCGCTGCCGTTGTATCCCCGCATGATTCCTCGTTTTGAACCACGTATGAAGTTCACGATTTTATCGCGTTCTTCGGAGACAGGAAGCTCAGATTCAATATACTGCAGGGCTTGGGAGTAGTTCATGTCGCCCTGGTAAATAACGCGGTATATTGATTTTATCTCATTGATTTTTTCATTCGTAAATTGGCGCCTTCTTAGTCCGACGGAATTCACCCCGATGTATGACAGGGGTTCTCTGGAGGCTTTGACAAAGGGGGGGACATCTTTCCGGACAAGGGATCCTCCGCCGATCATAGCATGCGCCCCGATTTTCACGAACTGGTGAATAGCGGTCATGCCGCCAATGACTGCCCAGTCGCCCACTTCGATCTCGCCGGCCAGGCCCGTGCTGTTCACCACAATAACATGGTTGCCAATGATACAGTCGTGAGCCACATGAACATAGGCCATGAGCAGACAGTTATTGCCGACAACCGTTTTTCCCCTTGAGGCAGTTCCGCGGTTCATGGTAACATATTCCCTGATGATGGTCTCATCGCCGATTTCGGCTGTTGTTTTTTCCCCCTGGTATTTCATATCCTGAGGGGGGGCTGAAATGACAGCTCCGGGGAAGATCTGGCAATTCTTCCCGATACGGGCACCATCCATGATAACCACATTAGGGCCAATCCAGGTATTCGCGCCGATTTCAACATCTTCCTGGATGGAGACAAAATCATTGACAGTGACGCCGGGGCCGATTTTAGCTTTTGGGTGTATCCGGGAAAGGGGATTATCCATGACTTTATTTGACTTTTGCGATCTGTGCCATTAATTCGCCTTCCGTAACCAGGGTGTCTCCCACGTATGCTTCACCATACATAAGAGCAATGCCCCGCCTGATGGGTTCCAGGAGGGACATTTTGAGAATAATAGTATCGCCGGGTATGACTTTGCGTTTGAACTTAACCTTGTCGATCTTCATGAAATAGGTCAGGTAATTTTCAGGATCGGCGACGGTATTAAGGACGAGTAAGCCACCTACCTGTGCCATGGCTTCCACAATGAGGACACCCGGCATTACAGGTTCGTCGGGGAAATGACCAACAAAGTGGGGCTCATTCATGGTCACGTTCTTTATCCCGACAATAGTGCGGTCATCACGGTAAATGATCTTGTCAACCAGCAGGAAAGGCGGCCTGTGTGGCAGTATGTCCTTGATCTGTTGTACGTCGAGCAGCGCGTCTTCTTTGGGATCATATTTGGGGACATTCCGCTTCGACTTTTCTTTCCTGGCCATCTGGCGCAGAATACGCGCAAATTCGGTATTGGCATGGTGACCAGGCCTCTGGGCGATGATCTTGCCTTTGAAGGGCATGCCGATAAGTGAGAGATCACCGATCATATCCAGCAGTTTGTGACGTGCCGGCTCATTCGGAAAGTTGAGGTCAATATTATTCAGTACGCCCTCGGGTTTCACTTTGACTTTGGGCTTGTTGAAAAGTTCAGCCAGGTGGTCAAGTTCTTCCTGGCTCACCTGTCTGTCCATAATGACAATAGCATTGTTCAGGTCGCCGCCTTTGATAAGGTTATGTTTAGCCAAAAATTCAAGCTCGTGGAGAAATACAAACGTACGGCAGGAGGCTATTTCATCTTTGAATTTTTTCAGATCATCGAGTGTGGCATACTGGTTGCCAAGCACTTTCGAATCGTAATCGATAAGCACGTTCATGCTAAGCTGCTCATCGGGATAGGCTATAATGTGGATGCCTTTCTTGCTGTCGTAATATTCAACTTTTTCGCTGGGGGTGAAGTAGATCTTTTCTTCCTCCTGTTCAACAATTCCTGCCTTCTTGATGGCATCAACATACAACATCGAACTGCCATCAAGGATTGGCGCCTCAGGGCCGTTCATTTCGATAAGAACATTATCGAGTTCCATTCCTGCACATGCAGCCAGGCAGTGCTCAATAGTGGCTACCTTGGAACCATTCTCTTCCAGGGTTGTGCCTCTGGAGGTATCCGTCACATTCTCGGCCAAAGCCCTGATAAGTGGTTTATTGGGTAGATCGACACGTTGAAAAACGAAGCCGTGATTTTCAGGTGCCGGGTTAAGTGTGATCTCTACATCAATACCTGAGTGCAGACCCTTACCTTTCAAAGTCGCCGGACTGCCTATGGTTTTCTGCTTTTCTGCCATAATGAAGAATTGGGTAATCCTGATTAAAAATCGCCGCAATATACAAAAAATCGCATTACAGGAATATTTATTTTTTCATATTCGAAACCAGGACCCCTGTATTAAAGCCCTATAGTATGGTAATGGAGAATGGTTCGAAATTATTTTGCCTTCAGTTCTTTGATTTCTTTATTCAGGCGGGTAAGTTCCTGTCTCATTTCGGGAAGCTTGCCAAACAGGAGCTGAGCTCTCCAGAAGTCTTTATAATGCATGGCCGAAGATCCCTGCAGAATTTCCCCGTCTTTCGCATCTTTCATGACGCCCGACTGGCCGCCGATCTTAACATTGTTGCCGATATTGAGGTGACCGACTATACCCACCTGGGCCGCAAACATACAATTGCTGCCAATCCTGGTCGAACCAGCGATACCTGTCTGCGCGGCCATGACTGTGTTTTCACCGATTTCCACGTTATGGGCAATCTGAACAAGGTTGTCGAGCTTGACACCCTTGTGGATAATGGTTGCTCCCATGGTAGCCCTGTCGACACACGAGTTGGCCCCAATCTCAACATCGTCTTCCAGGATCACGATACCTACCTGCGGGATCTTCCTGTAGCGGTTATCACTACCCGGGGCAAAGCCGAAACCGTCGGCACCAATAATGACACCGCCATGTAATACGACATTCTTGCCCAGTTTGCAACCTTCGTAGATTTTAACACCGGGGTAAAGAATACATCCGTCGCCAATTTCAACGCCCTCGCCAATGTAAACCTGGGGGTAAATCTGAACGTTATCACCAATTTTCACATTCGATTCTACTACCGAATACTGGCCTGCATATACATCCCGGCCTACCGTGGCACTTTCATCAATACTGGCAAGCTTATGGATACCCGTGCGTTGTGGTTTGCTCTGGTTGTAAAGCTCAAGAAGTGAGGCAAAGGCTTCATACGCATTATCTACCCGGATAAGCGTGGCCTGAACCGTTTTTTCCGCTTTGAAACTTTTATTCACCAGTACAATGGATGCACCAGTTTCATATATGTATTTCTCATATTTTGGGTTTGCCAGGAAGGCCAGCGTTCCGGGACCGGCACTTTCTATCTTGGCAACATTATTCACTTCGGCTTCGGGATCTCCTTCAACCTGACCTTTTAAAAATTCGGCAATAACTTTAGCTTTGAAATTCATCTTCTTTACAGTTTCATTTATAATTTCAGAAGGGTGCGTTAACGTGTTCCCTATTGATACATATACCACTGTACATAGGCGTACAAGACGGGTAATCCGGTTACGTGGTGTGGTGCAAAACTACGTATTTTATTCAGAATGTATGCTTGAATTCCTTGGGATAACATAAAAAATGTTTGGTGACATTGCTTGAAAACACGCTCACATTCAGCATATCGGAAGCCTCGGTAATGTCGACCGTGTCTCCGTTTTTTTGCATGATCTTGATACGGTCATCCATGTAGTTGTAAGCATGATTACTGATTGACCCGTTAACATAAAAGTACCTGGCTTCATTCTCCGTTATGCCGTATTTTTCCATGATGAGGTTTTTAACCAATTCGATCCTCTCATCACTAAACGTCTCTTTTCGCATCTCTATGCGGAAAAGCCGTCGATTGACAAGTTTATCGCACAGGGCCGATAAAATTTTATCATCGTGATCGCACCATACTTTGGATGAGGCGATCACGTCATTATCGTCGAGCCGGCTGAAGAGCATGATCAGCCTGGCTTTGTCGATAGACGAAAAATCTTTTCCGCTGATGGCATGACTCAGGAAGTATCCCAGGGCTGGTGTGGTAAACAGGTTGGTGCCCGACATGGCAAGTTCTTTGGCCCGTTTAAGGATCATCACCAGGAGGGATTCGGCCGAGATTACTGTTTTGTGGAAGTACACCTGCCAGTACATCAGCCGCCGGGCTATAAGAAATTTTTCGATGGAGTAAATACCCTTGATGTCGATCACCAACTGGTCATCCTTCACATTGAGCATCTTGATGATCCGGTCCGACCCGATTACGCCTTCGGTGACACCCGAGAAAAAACTGTCACGGCGGAGATAATCAAGCCGGTCCATGTCGAGCTGACTACTGACCAGCTGATGCAGGAAACGCTTGTGGTAACGGTTCTTGAAGATCTCAATGGCCAGGTCCAGCCTTCCCGAAAACGCATCGTTCATCTGTTCCATGAAAAGCAGTGAGAGTTCCTCGTGTTGAAGATCGCTGATGATGCTGTTTTCAAGTGCATGCGAAAACGGTCCGTGCCCGATGTCGTGAAGCAGGATGGCAATCATCACTGCTTCGGCTTCCTCACCGGTGATGTCATGCCCTTTGGAACGGATCACCTGGATGGCTGACCCCATCAGGTAGCAGGCCCCAAGAGCATGCTGGAAACGGGTGTGGTTAGTTCCGGGATATACGTAGTTGGTCAGCCCCAGTTGTTTGATCCTCCTGAGCCTCTGGAAGTAGGGATGCTCAACAAGGTCGTAGATGATCTCGAAAGGGAAACTGATAAACCCTAAAACCGGGTCGTTTATGATCTTGCGTTTATTGAAAGGAAGTTCACTCACCGGCCATGTTTTGTCATTATTATTCAACAAAAAGTCAAATTTAATCCCATTTATTGTACTGTCAAAAGAATAGAACATTAAAAGTGAGGGGAAACCAGCCGTTTGTCATCATTTATGTGGTGGCTGGCATTTTAACACCATACGCTATGTTTTCGGCTTCACCTCAGCCTCATACCGGATATCTTTCCTATATAGTGTATTCAAACACACCACCAGGTCCACGGTATGCAAGGACAACAACGACCGGTAATCGTCTTTGCGATAGACGCCAAACGGCGTGATAACGAACGGCAGCTGCTTGCCGGTTTCTTCCCTTTTCGCTGTCCCTCTTACCTTCAGACCTCAAAGTACAAACACTGGCCAGGCAGAATAATAAAGCGAAGGTTACAAGTTTCATATTCACAGCATGTTAACAATACTTGTCATTGGTATGTGCGGCTGGCTTCCCCTTCCAGGGGATCGAGGGGTAGCGAAGGATAGCTTAGGTTGTTTAACTTCGCTGCGCTTGTTCCCGGTCTTTTCGAAGCCCAAACCCTGTCAGGGATAATACAAAATCAGAAAGTAAACGATCACCGCAAACAATTCCAGCGCGATTGTAAGCAAGCATGAGCCACTTTTAAAGGCACCGACTCCGTAACCATTATTTTCTATGTTTTTTTGCCCGTCAATGATTACTTTTATGATCTCCGGGATTGTGGGCCCGGCAACAACCTTTAAGTAATGCCAAACATGAAACATCTCCTTTTTTCCGTATGCCTGCTGATGACCGTTCATATTGCTTACGGTCAGAATAGTCCGGCCGATTATGTGAATGTGTTTACCGGGACCTCCAATTCACGGTGGATGCTTTTCCCCGGACCTTCAATGCCTTTTGGCATGGTGAAGCTGAGTCCCGACAATCAGGACAACGTCTGGAACGGCGGATATGAATATACGATCGGAAGCATTTCCGGCTTCAGCCACCTGCATGCTATGAGTCTTGGTGGCCTGAGTATCATGCTAGTTTCGGGAAGGGTGGAGTTTCACCGGGGCCAGGCCAAAGTATATCCCGGTCCGGCTGACGGGCCATTTGGAAACATGTGGACGGCG
>DASQZK010000815.1:0-6679 GCA_035638735.1 Bacteroidales bacterium | reverse complement strand
TTTAGCAACATATAGCGTTTTCTGGCTTTGTGCAGGAACCACAATCAACAGGAAAGAAATAATAAGGGTTGTTTTCTTTACATCAATTTCCATACTTACTTTTGAATGAATTTGTTATTACTTTTCCAGTTGTTCCAATCCCTGCTCAATAGCCCGAAACACCTGGTGATCTTTATCATACACTTTCGAAAAGTGTTCGCGGGCCTGTAATAAATAATTCTTCGCTTCAGACTTATCTATTCCCAAATATATCCGACCAAGGAAAAAATTCAAATTGCCGGTAATACTATCGTTATCCCGGTAATTTTTCAGTTCATCTTCAAAAAAACCGGTAAGCTCTTCCGCTTTGTCATATTTAAAATAGATTTTAGCTAAATCATTATAAATGGTCGGATTTCCCGGATCGAGCGCGAAGAAATCACGTCGTATATCATCGGCTTCCGGTCTGTTTGTTTTTACGTATAATTCGAGTAATGGGTGCAATGAATAGTAACTTCCCGGATCAATTTTGAGGGATGTTTCAAAACTCCTGGCAGCATTTTCTTCATCCCCTTTTTCCAAATACAGCTGTGCCATCATTCTTACTGCATCGGCCTTGTAAACACTATCGTGGTAGAGCTCCATGGCGATCCCGGCATTTTTCAGGGCATTATCCATATCTCCGTTACCCATGTAGGCATAGGCCAAATTGTAAAATGCATCCGGATTTTTCTCACTAAGTTCCAAAGAACGTTTGAACCAGGATACAGCATTATCGTATTTCTGCGAAGAAACATATATATACCCGAGGACATAATATGTCATGTCATCGGCACAACCACCTTCATGGACTTTAAGATCATTTTTTTCAATGAGCCTGAGGAGTTGCTCTGTAGGGATAAGCCACTGATCGCCATATTTCAGGTGAACTTCATAATAGTAATCACCCAGTCCTTTATACAATTTGCAATTATCCGGGTATTCCTTTATCAACCGCAAAAGGATTGAATCAACGGGGAATGTAAACATGTCATAATTTCCTTCTTCCCCGCGATAGTCCATAATATCTTCATTTTCCCCGATATCCCTGAAGGCAAACATCTGATGCATGATACTGGTCACGAAATAATTCAATGCAATATCCTCCTTTTTAAGAAAAATATCGGGATCACTATTTGCAGGATCTGTTTCCTGGAGGAATTTAAAAGCCGTCGCGTACTTTTTATGAGAAATGAGGCTGTCGGTTTTATCAAGCACCCGCGATGTTTCCGTTTGTCCGAATAATACAAAAGAAGAAACAGTCATAAAGATGAATAGCAGGATAGTTTTCATTGAAGAATAGTTTAAATGGTAGAACGAAGATAGGGAAAGTTGTGGAATGTTTTGGGATTGTTTCAGAATTGTTTTAGGATAGATTGAGGATGGTTTCCCTCATCCATTCCTGGTAATCTTCACGGGTTATCCACTTTGTTTTTAAACCGGGATTCTTATCTATTTTGCCCCGTGTAAAGAAATGCTGTATACCCACATGCCGGCTGTCCCATTTTCCATCCATGGTTACATACAGATCGGGAATGCCGCTTCTCACTTCCCGGTAATGCAAATCTTCCGGCGACCAGCCCTTAATGAGCAAACCGTTCTTTTTCGGGTAAAGCCCGGTAAAAAAAGAGCCCCGGGAAGGCACATAAAGCCGACAGGCAGTATATGCCCGGCTAAAGCTTAAGCTATCCTCCTTCAGCCCGTTAATATTCGGAGTAAATTCACCCATGGCATCAAAGTGCAACTGGTCTGCCATAATAATAATCACCGGCATCACTTTTTCCTGTTTGTCCGGCGGTGCCTGCACCCCGGTGAGTAAAACAAGTGGCAGTAAGGTATATTTATTCATGATCGCTCAGAATTTTCAGAATATATCGAAGTCTTTGATCCGTCTGTCGGTTTCATCGTAGAAGAACTTTGTGAATTCAGAATTACCTCCCTCCAATAAATAAATCCCTTTACCCTGTTCACGTGCATAAGGGTTGGTTGTTGAATCCACCTTTTCAAAGTTGTTGAACATCCGAATGACCTCCTCCGGCGGCCGGTTCCCGAGAAGCAGGACATTTTCAATGGTATCCAGCCTGGGCAGCCAGAATATATAGTCGGTACTAAAAGAATAAGCCTCGGACATTTTCCCGCGGTTGTAATAGTTCAGCGCCCCGGTCTGACCATAATTGTCGCAGAAGACCAGGGTTCTCGGTCGCTGTTTAACAGGAATAGTTTTCCAGGCACGAAGACTTTTTGCCGCCATCTCTTCCCAGCCGAGCATGTCGGCAAAATCCTGCGGAAGGTGATGATTCTGCCCGTCTTCCCATCTCAGCATTCCGAATTTTGCAAAGGCACTGCTTCGGTCCATGATCTGCTGAGGTGAAAGGACTGGGAAAATGAGCCTGAAGGTTAAAACAAAAACGGCGATATTGGCGGTCACGAGAAATGTTATTACCGTTTTCTTCCCCCACCGGGCGAGCAAATTGTCGATACAGACACCGCCGAATACTATCATCGCGGGATACAGGCCAGAGGCATAATAACTTTTTCCTTTCAGCAGGACATTCAACACGATGACCGTAATGAAACTTATGCCAACGGCCCTGTATGGCCTGAACGGTTTATAAAAGAAGAATGCCAGGAGTGCTGTTATGACCAGGACGATCGACCCTGAATAATAAATAGCCTGGTCGGCAAGGAAACCGGTGGCAGTGTCATTGACCAGTTGTGTTTCCGAAAGTACCTGCATATGGTGCATTACCGGGAAGCGATGACTGATCTGCCATATAAGGTTTGGTAGAACCAGCAAAAGTCCAATGCCGGCGCTAAATACCAGATTCCTGTTGAAGAAAATTTTCCTGCTACCGGTCAGCAATATACCGGCGACGATACCTGCAAACAGGAATATGATATTGTATTTGTTGTAGAAGCCTGCCACGAAGACAATCATTAACATGAAAAGCCAGAGGGGTTTTTGGGTCCGGATATACCTGACTAGGAAATAATATACCGCTGTCCAGGCCAGGATGTCGAATGACACGGGTTGGTATAAAATATTCAACCTGGCAAAAACAGAGAACAGGAGGGCACACATTACCAGTACCTTTGCAAATACCGAACCTTTCAGTTCATCGACGAGCAGCCAGGCGAAAACCATAGTCAATGCGCCAAACAATGCGGGAAAAAAGCGGATCCAGAAGAGGCTGCCACCAAGTATAAATATGAGTGAAGACACCCATGAAATAAATGGCGGGACAGATATAAAGCCGGCAGCCAGGTGGTTTGCCTGGTCGAGGTGCAGGAACTCGTCGCGGTGCAATTCGTACACGGGGTTAACCACGACATACTGAAGGATCATCTTGGCAGCCACGAATACCAGCAGGAGCCAGTAATCGCGGAGTATTCTTCGGGCAACACCAGCCATGGATGAAGTTTTGATGAATTCATGGTAAATGTAGGAAAAAAAGGAGAGAGGAGGAAGAAGGTATTCGGTAATCCCACTCCGCTAAAACTACGCGGGAAGCAGTCCTCCTTGCCTGATGCTTTGGAGGACACTATTGGTAATCGGCAATCGGTGTGACAATGCCTGAAGAGTTTTGTGTTTGGAACTTGCTCTTTATCGCAGGGACGGGCCTCCAGACGCATCCTTCGGGCATAACTGCACGCACATACATTTGGTGTATATTTCTAAGGCAGGAAGAGAAATATCACTGGTCACCTCCAGGGATTGGTGATAATTAAAGTGTTTCGATTTTATACAACTCAGTGTAAAATTTACACATATAT
Organism: Bacteroidales bacterium; assembly: GCA_035638735.1. Lineage (GTDB taxonomy): Bacteria > Bacteroidota > Bacteroidia > Bacteroidales > DASQZK01. Next base: position 2,887 of record DASQZK010000815.1, on the reverse strand, counting down.
TTTATATGAATACCTCCATGTTTTGGATGCATTATTTAGGAGGCAATAAAAAACGAAAGGTCCGGGCATAATTTGGGGCTGTGTTTTTTAAGATGGTCTGTTTTTTGAAAGGGATCCCACCCCCGCCTTCCAAACCTGCCGCCCCTTAATCACGTTTATCCCAAAATCTCAGCGTCCGTTTCTGAACATTTTGACGAATGTTTGACGAACGTGCCTTTTTCTTATGGCGAAAGAAAAGTTATGGAGTTATGGAGTTATGATACCGATCAAAGCTTTCTGTAAGCACCTTATCACCACAGCAGCCGATAGCTGATAGCCGATAGCTGATAACCGATAGCTGGAATGCTTTATGAAGGTACGAGGTTGTGACTGTGCAATGGGGCTGTGCGCTGGACCTTCCCCTTACAGGGGACCGAGGGTTAGCGGAAGCGATGGAACGGGGATACGAAGGGTACGAAGATGCGACGTATTCGTACCTTCGTACCCTCCTCCCCCGGAACCACTCTAAATTAATGCAATATGCCCATTATGCTGTAATATTTTACGAATGACAAATAACCGGTTGTATTCTTTCCTACTTTAAAGGTTTAACATTTAACCTAAAATCAACAACTATTTACTACCTATCTAACCATGGTGCTGGTGGCTTTACCATACTTCCTGTTTGTCCAGGATTCATGGAGCTATGATTTCATTGCTCCTGATCCTGGTACCAGACAGCACACTACGGTCTCTCACAGAGCGATGTTGTACTGGAGATCTCTGTTCACAAAACGCCAAGATGGGCCGGTTTCTGGGACAACATCCCGGAACAGGACTTCAGTTCCAACCCGGTTTTAAATGTCGCTGTGAAATCGGACCAGCCGTTCCAACTTTCGGCATATCTGCTCTCAAGTGCAGGTAATGTCATTATTACACTGTTTACGGTCTCCTTTGACGACCTCACTCCTCCGCCCTCTCTCCCGGGATAGATGGGGTTTCCACTTCGATTTACTTCCTGCCAATGACATAAACACCTGATGTTTATGCCTGTTTGCATGTACGAGGGATGCGCCTCAGAGGCCGGTCCCTATACTAAAGTTTCCTCTGTTCTTCGCGCCCAGCTCTCCTCCCTGTGCTCTACCCTGCAAATCTTAATTAATGTTAAAACTCAAGGCACGGCATTAACCATCATTTAAAGTTATTGTTTCATATTATCAGCCAGGTGACAGTGCCCTTATCAGAATAAAAGATGAAGAATGGAAGCTGCACCCTTGTCTGATGCTGCATATTAACTAATATTGAGACAAATGAAACGCAGAGAATTTATTCCAACCGCTATTTTAAGTTCAGTAGTCATCACGACGTTACCAGTACTGGCTTCATCGTGTAAGAAGGATAACGTCACGCCGTCGATTCAGGGCGGTGAGTTAACCGTTGACCTTAGCAGTCCGGCCAACAGTTCGTTGAAGCAGGATGGCGGTTACATTTACACCAATAACATTTTCGTGTACAACAGCGGTAATGAAAATTACCTTGCCTTATCGGATATCTGCACGCATGCCGGATGTAGTTTAAACTATAATTCCGGCCAGGAAGATCTGTACTGTCCGTGTCACGGTTCAGTTTTTTCATTAACCGGCTCGGTAGTTCAGGGTCCTGCGAGGACACCACTACCAAAATACAAGGTAAGCCGTTCGGGTAATATACTGACAATCTCGTGATTAAATACGGCTGGCACAGCAGGACCTGAACGATGAACTAACAAGGATTGAAAAATTTCACTTTTTGCTTGTTTTTGTTCCGTTTTTGTTAAATTTGCGTACCCTTTCGGAAACGGATAGGAAAACATACAAGTTCGGGGTGTGGCGCAGTTGGCTAGCGCACTTGCATGGGGTGCAAGGGGTCGGAAGTTCGAGTCTTCTCACCCCGACAAAAGAAAATGAAAGCCTTGCTGTCGGAACGACAGCAGGGTTTTTTTGTATACCTCCGCGTCAAAAACCCCGTTTTTGAAAGCGGAGGTTTACAAAAAAGACCGCGAGCCCGAGGCCACGAGGGCGATAAGGCTTTCATTTTCTTTTAAGCCTCCCACCATGGAAGTCCGCGACCAAAGGGAGCAATCTTCTCACCGGCACGAACAGAATGTTACAAATCACGAGGGCGATAAGGCTTTCATTTTCTTTTAAGCCTCCCCCATGGAAGTCCGCGACCAAAGGGAGCAATCTTCTCACTGGCAAGAACAGCATGTTACAAATCACCAGGGCGATAAGGCTTTCATTTTCTTTTAAGCCTCCCCCCATGGAAGTCCGCGACCAAAGGGAGCAATCTTCTCATCGGCACGAACAGAATGATACAAATCACGAGGGCGAATGTGTCCTTTCGCAGAAGAAAAAACTGCCGGCTTTATGCAACAAAGGGTCTTCCCTTATTCATAAAGTTCCTTTCGGAAAAATAGCTTTCGTCAAATACGTTCCGAAAAAAGGTTTTCTAATTTTTAACCCCAGGAACGTTATAGAAACAGCTAAGAATTGTTCCGCTTATAGTGGCAGCTCTTAGTATTAAGACTACCATGAATTTGGAAACTTAGGATAGTCAAATTTCGTCGCTATTAATAAACGGTGTATAACTTTTTTTCATTTAATCGCATTATATCAATCACTTTGTTTAATTTTAATATTGATTTTCAGAAAATTATCAGAGTTTTTACCGGCTCGGACAAATATTGAAGACGTGTGAATACCAAAAGGGATCATGTTTTAAATGGTTTTGACCTGACATTTGTAATAATAAACATTTTATAACTAATACATATTTCAAGAGCTTTTCTTACAAATCACGCATAGTATTAAATGAGATTTAAGATTACTTTCAATCGTACAGGGAGGCAGCAAATGTTTCCTATGGATTA
>DASQZK010000814.1:0-3776 GCA_035638735.1 Bacteroidales bacterium | reverse complement strand
AGCCTGGCGGAGATATGCGATGGATTATGTTATGGCCTTGCAAAAAACGTTGTTGATGCCGTGTTCGAAGAACCGGTTGCCGGAAAACTGGTCTTTGCAGGCGGGGTTTCTCTCAACGAGGGTGTGGTAAAGCATCTTCAGCTCCTCCTCGAATCTGAAGTGGTTATCGGTGATTATTCCCACCTCTACGGAGCCATCGGAGCCGCCCTGATGATGCAGGCTGAAGATCACGTAAATACTGAGAAAATAAACAGCACGAAAGATCTGTTCCTTCATGTTGAGAAGGAAAAGGAATACCATAACCAGACCCTGGAACTTAAACTTTCCGATTACCCCGACTTTTCTTCGCTACGGGATTATCTTTTCACTCCTTCGGGTCAACAGGACATGGGAAAAACAGAAGTTTCCCAATACATGGAACTTCTCCCGGGAAAAGAAACCCGGGTTTTCCTGGGCATTGACATCGGTTCGACAAGCACCAAGGCAGTCATCACCGATAGCCGGAAAAATGTGGTGGCCGGTTTTTATACCCGGACATCGGGAAGACCCGTAGCTGCCGTTCAGTGCCTGTTCGAAGCTATTAAAGATCTTGCCCGCACCAACAAGCATCAATTCCGGGTAATTGGTGCAGGTACTACCGGATCGGGAAGGAAATTGGTGGGAAAGATCATTGGTGCCGATATCATTCCAGATGAAATTACGGCCCATGCCCGGGCTGCCGTAGAACTTGACCCCGAAGTGGATACCATTATCGAGATCGGGGGTCAGGATTCGAAGTTCACCCTTTTAAAAGATGGCATGGTCAGCTTTTCAATAATGAACAATGTCTGTGCAGCGGGCACAGGCAGTTTCATTGAAGAACAGGCCCATAAGCTCGACTGCCCCCTGGCTGACTTTGCAGGCAGGGCAGAGAGATCCCCTTCACCCCTGGCAAGCGACCGATGCACTGTTTTCATGGAGAGGGACCTGAATTATTATCTTAACGAAGGTTATGAAACCGATGAACTCCTGGCTTCTGTCCTGCATTCCATCCGCGACAATTACCTTTCTAAAGTAGCCGGGAAAGCAAGGATCGGCAAAAGGATATTCTTCCAGGGCGCCACTGCTAAAAACAGGGCACTTGTTGCCGCCTTCGAGCAAAAGCTGCAAAAACCAATCATGGTCTCGAAGTACTGCCACCTGACCGGCGCTCTCGGCGTAGCCCTAACGCTTCATGACCGCAATATTTCACCGAGTTCATTCCGCGGTCTACACCTGTGGAAAATGAATATTCCCGTAAGAACGGAAATATGCCATTTATGCAATAACCAATGCAAATTAAGGGTGGCTGAAGTCAATGGTGAAACGGTTGCCTATGGATTCCTTTGCGGAAGGGACTATGACACCCAAAAATTTGTAAAAAAGGATGGTAAAATCCCGGACCTCACCGATAGATACAACCGTGTATTCAGGTATAAGCAAAAAACCAGCACTTCCCCCGTCACCATTGGCTTGCCTTCGGCACTTTACCTGGCCGACGAACGATTGCTCTGGCAAAAATTTTTCGATCTGTTGGGAGTAAAAACCATTACCAGCGAAAGCTACACTAATTCAGTAAAAGACGGTAAGAAACTCTCTGATGCCGAATTCTGTGCTCCCCTGGCTTCTGCTTTCGGTCATGTTCATTTTCTGAAAGACAAAGCCGACTATATTTTTCTGCCGGTTTACCTCGAAGAAGGCACACGTGTTTCCGACAGCAAACAGTATTGTTATTACACGCAATATATGTCCGGGATGCTCGCTTCCACCCGGGCATTCCGCGACCGTCATCAATTGCTGACACCGCTCGTGAAAAGCCTCAAACCGGAAGGAAAAGCCATGCAGTCGCTGCGAGATATGATGCATCGTATCGGGTACGGCCAACTGGGAACGAGAGATATATCTGCCGCCTACCGTGAAGCCCGGAAATATTACGATAAGACCCTCCGGAAATGGAAGGATGTTTACACGGAGAACAGGAATCCCCAAAAACCGGAAATCATTCTTCTCGGAAGGCCTTATACTGTTCTCAATTCAACAATGAACAGCAACATCCCGGGGATCATTGCCTCCAACGGATACCCGGCATATTTCATGAATATGCTCCCGGAAAACGAAACAGGAAAGGACAGGCATGATGAACTGGCCAGGGCCGTGACCTGGAAATATGCCGCTGAAATCATCAGGAAGACGCGAATAATAGCCGAATCAGGCAATGCCTACCCCATATTGATTACAAGCTTTAAGTGCACGCCTGATTCTTTTGTGATCGATTACTTCAGGGAAATCATGGATTCTTACAACAAACCTTACCTGGTCCTTCAACTCGACGAACATGATTCATCCGTCGGTTATGAAACCAGAATAGAAGCAGCCATCCAGTCATTTAAGAATCATTTTTATAAAAGAAGAGATTCCTGGAACAGGCCGGCCGGATCACCCGGTGAAACGGTACCGCATCAAAAGACCGGGAAAGATATAATTACCCGGAAGATAAAAGATATCCTGTCCGATCATACCATTGAATCTAAAGAATACATGCATGTTCCCGGTAATGATGAGTTAACGGTCGATCTTTCGGATTTAAAAACCGGCGAAACGGAAAAATTCCGGGATAAGATCCTGCTTATTCCCGGCTGGGACCTCCCTGGTTCCCTCATGCTGGCGGGTATTATGAAAGCTGAAGGGCAGGAAGCTGCTGTGATCGCAGATACAGATGAATCCATCCGCCGTAGTCTCAAAATAAATACAGGCCAATGTCTTCCCCTGAGCACCATTGTACAGAATGCATACGAATATCTCACCACTCATAACATTGATCCCGCCGGGGTGGTTATCTGGGTCCCGCGGGGTTTCGTTTCCTGTAACCTGACGATGTTCCCCCACTATATGAAAAAACTCATGGGTCGCTATGAAAAACGCATGTCGCAGGTGGAAATCTATCCCGGGAACATTGCTTTCTATGATTTTTCCATTAAAACAGGGATAAATGCTTACCTGGCCTTCCTTTTTTCAGGAAACCTGCGAAAGGTAGCCTGCAGGATAAGACCTTATGAAAAGCATAAGGGATCGACCGACCTGGTTCTGAACACGGCAGCGGAAATGCTCTATCATGCATTTCTGCATAAATCTCAGAAAGAACCGGTGCTAAAGGAGATCATAAAGATGTTCGATGCCGTGGAAGTGAACCCGGGAAACCGTCCAAAAGTGGCTATTTTCGGTGATATATACGTTCGTGAAAATGACATTTTCAACCAGGAACTTGTAAAGGTTATTGAAGAAAACGGCGGAGAAGTGCTTCTTACTTCGATGAGTGAATACCTGAAAATCATTATAAGACAAACAGAGAAACGACTTCTGCTTGAAGGAAGGTACCCGGAACATTACAAGCTCAGGGTGCTAAAACATCTGATTCCTTTACTTGAAAAAGAATATAACCGGTATTTTCTCAAATATATTGATGACATCAAGCCCCTTAATGGTGAAATTCCGGGCATCCTCGACAAGCATCACCTGCAGATTATGCACAGGGGAGAATCGGTGGAGAACATTCTCAAAATAGAGAACCTCATAAGACATTATAATGACATTTCACTCTTCGTACAAACGAGCCCTGCTTACTGCTGTCCTTCGCTTGTTACCGAAGCCATGGCATCGCACATTGAACACCAGACGGGAGTGCCCGTGGTTTCGATTGAATACGACGGGACGAAAGGGTTTAAAAACGAGGCTGTGATTCCGTATTTGAAGCTTGGAGG
>DASQZK010000813.1:0-3581 GCA_035638735.1 Bacteroidales bacterium | reverse complement strand
CCTGGGTGTTTCCGGTTTTGGAGGGCACGAAGGCCTTGGTTTCATGGCATCCATGTTCCACCTGTCGACGCACGCCATGTTCAAAGCCTTGCTGTTCCTTGGCGCAGGAGCTATCATACATGCCGTTCACAGTAACAATATGACCGATATGGGCGGGTTGCGCAAGTATCTTCCCATTACCCATATCACCTTTCTTATCGCCTGCCTCACCATCTCAGGAATCCCGCCATTTGCCGGTTTCTTCAGTAAGGATGAGATCCTGGCAGCAGCTTACGAGCACAACCGTATTATTTACTGGACGGAATATTTCGTAGCCGGGCTCACTGCCTTTTATATGTTCAGACTTTATTTCAGCATTTTCTGGGGAAGGGAAACCAAATACGAACACGAGCATACTCCCCATGAGGCGCCGGTATCAATGACTATTCCCTTGATTTTCCTGGCCCTGGCGTCCATGTTCGCGGGTTTCATACCCTTCCACAAGCTGATAACATCGGACGGTGCACCTATACATACTCATATCGACTGGGCTGTAGCTGCACCTTCGATTCTCATTGGCCTTGCCGGCATCATTGCGGCAACGGTCATGTACCGGAAGAAATCGGATCTTCCCGACCGGATGGCTGCTACGTTTAAAACAGGTTACAAGTGGGCATTCAATAAGTTCTATATGGACGAGGTCTACCTGTTTGTTACCAAGAAGATAATCTTTGCTTATATCTCGCGCCCGGTAGCCTGGTTCGACCGTCATGTGGTTGATGCTACCATGAATGCTATTGCCAATGTTACCTCGGGTGTATCGTACCGTATCAGGGGATTCCAATCGGGGCAAATACAGAAGTACGGATTTGTCTTCATATCGGGTACCCTTCTCCTGGCACTCATTCTTCTTTATATGTGGAGTTGAACTTAAAGCGAATAAATTTTAAAAAGTCATGAATATATTGTCGTTGCTTATTCTAATCCCGGTACTTACCATCACGGGTATCATAGTGCAGAAAGATACACGTCGTGTCCGGGTGGTTTCTGCTATTGGGATGGGTCTTCAGCTTATTGTTGCAGGCGTTTTGGTGTTCTTATATCTCTCGGAGCGGCACGCCGGGAATACCAGCGAGATGCTTTTTGTAGCAAACTACGAATGGTTTAAAAGTTTGCACATCTATTACAGTGTTGGTGTCGATGGTATTTCGGTGGCCATGATCGCGCTGACGGCCATCGTTATTTTTGCGGGTATATTTGCCTCCTGGCAGGTTGAATATCTGACCAGGGAATTCTTCGTTTCACTCATTCTGCTCGCAACCGGGGTATTTGGTTTCTTCATTTCCCTCGACCTGTTCACTATGTTCCTGTTTTACGAAGTGGCTGTGATTCCGATGTACTTGCTTATCGGGATATGGGGAAGCGGCCCCAAGGAATATTCGGCGATGAAGCTGACATTGATGCTGATGGGCGGATCGGCGCTGCTCCTGGTCGGTATCCTGGGTATATACCTGAATTCGGCCCCTGAAGGTGGAGATCTGACTTTCAATATCCTTCAGATATCGAAGATACATATTCCGATGAATGCACAGCGCTTATTCTTCCCGTTGACTTTCGTGGGTTTTGGCGTTCTCGGTGCACTGTTCCCTTTTCATACATGGTCGCCCGACGGTCATGCCTCGGCACCAACAGCCGTATCTATGCTTCATGCCGGTGTGCTTATGAAACTAGGTGGTTACGGGGCCTTCAGGGTTGCCATGTTCCTGATGCCTGAAGCTGCAAAAGAAATGTCATGGATATTCATTATCCTCACATCTATCAGTGTGGTATACGGAGCTTTCGGTGCAGTCTTCCAGAAAGACCTCAAATACATCAATGCCTATTCATCGGTGAGCCATTGCGGCCTGGTTCTTTTCGCCGTTCTGATGATGAATAAAACAGCGATGAATGGTGCCGTGATACAGATGATCTCGCACGGACTGATGACAGCCCTGTTCTTTGCCCTTATCGGCATGGTTTACGGTCGTACCCACACCCGGCTTATTAACGAGATGGGCGGGCTGATGAAGGTTATCCCCTTTTTGGCTGTAGCCTATGTTATCGCAGGTCTTGCTTCACTGGGCCTTCCGGGTTTGAGTGGCTTTGTTGCCGAGATGACCATTTTTGTCGGTGCTTTCCAGCATGTCGATACATTCCACCGTGTGGTAACAATCCTGGCGGCATCATCAATAGTGGTAACAGCCGTATATATTCTGCGGGTCGTTGGTGTACTGTTACTTGGCCCCGTTAAAAATGAACACTATTTCGAGCTCAAAGATGCCGTGTGGTACGAGCGGCTTTCAACAGTAACCCTTATTGTGGCTGTAGCAGCTATCGGCCTTGCACCTTACTGGTTGTCGACCATGATTGGAGACAGCCTGGAGCCCATTATACACAAAATATTAGCGATTGCCCCGTTTTAATCAGATATACGAATAACCCAGTTTAGGAATAGATAACATGAATGTAGCAAGTTTTTCCATGATGAGGCACGAAGTGCTTCTCGCTTTAGCGATAATCCTGATCCTGATCGCCGAAATCTTCCGGAAGGGTGATGGTAAATCCGTCAGAGGATTTGCCATGGTATTGATTGCCCTCATTACAGCGGTGGGCTTTCTCCCGGTAGCCGACGGTACCATTTTCGGTGGTATGTACAGGAGTACAGGAACTACTGTGCTCATGAAGAATGTGTTGAACATTGCAGCACTTATCGTGATGTTCCAGTCATACAGCTGGCTGGGCAGTGATGAAAACAGGGAAAAAATCAGTGAGTTTTTCATCCTGTTGCTTGCTACCCTAATGGGGATGGATTTCATGATCTCGGCCGGGCATTTCCTGATGTTTTACCTGGGCCTCGAACTGGCCACCATACCAATGGCCGCACTGGCTGCCTACGACCGTTACCGGAATACCTCGGCGGAAGCCGGTATCAAACTTATCCTGTCGTCGGCCCTCTCGTCAGGGATCCTGCTTTATGGCCTTTCCATGATCTACGGTACCACCGGAAGCCTTTACTTCGACCAGGTTGCCCACCTTTTCCAAAACAGCACACTGGGAGGACTGGGCTTTATCTTCTTCTTCAGCGGACTGGCCTTTAAGATCTCCGTGGTTCCCTTTCACTTATGGACTGCCGATGTCTACGAAGGTGCTCCCGTAAATGTGACCTCTTTTCTTTCCGTTGCCTCAAAAGGTGCTGCCGTTTTCATCCTGATGATCGTTCTTTTTGTCGTCTTCCCGTCCATCATTCACCTTTGGCAAAAAGTCATATACATTAGTGCCATATTAACCATGACCATTGGTAACCTGTTTGCCATCCGGCAACAGAACCTGAAGCGTTTCCTGGCATTCTCTTCCATCTCACAGGCCGGCTATCTCCTGCTCGGCCTGATTGGTGGTACTCAGCTGGGAATGGCCTCGGTGATCTACTACGTGCTCGTGTATATCTTCTCCAACCTGGCCGCTTTTGGTGTTGTGGCCGCTATTTCTGTAGCTACAGGGAAAGAGAATATGAAGGATTATAACGGACTCTATCATACCAACAGGGGATTGAGCCTGATCATGAT
>DASQZK010000812.1:0-2250 GCA_035638735.1 Bacteroidales bacterium | reverse complement strand
CTTCAAATGCTGCATATACGGGCCACTTCCCGTTGTCGGGCCTCCAGTTCAAAATGCCGGCGCTGTCCACCTTCGGTGTCAGTATCAAACGTTCTCCGGCCCCGTTGCAGGCTGTAACGGCCATAAGTTTTGGATATTCCTTCTCTTTCACCGTCCCATCCTGAAACAGCTTTATTTTACCGGGTGATGTTGCATCAACCCCGAAGGTTCTGATAATTAATTTAGAAGCAGCATAACCGGGTGTAATTTGAGGTCCACCAAAAGGCCAGCCCGTGCCCAGGTTCATATCCACCTGCATTTTCAATTCTTTGGCCTTTGTGGTGGTGTAACGGAGCATGTCCATCCAACGGGGCGATAGAAAATCGATGTACCGGTCTTCATACCCTTTGACGCCGTATATCGGTGTGATCTCCACGCCTCCCAAACCTGCATTGTGGTATTCATCCAGCAATTTTCCGAGGTTATTGGTATCCACGGCATTGCCCATCCACCACCAGCGTGTGTAAGGACGGGTTGTATTAGTAACTTCCGGCCAGGGATCCCCGCTGCGTATTTCGCCTCTACTGCAACTAAAAATTACCAGAGTCATTAACAGAAATACCGTAATACGGGAGTAAATTTTCATCAGAAATGCATTTTATGATTGCAGGAATTAAAGATAACAAAATCCGGAGAGCAATTCAGGTTGTGCGTTATGGGCTGAGGGAGGTAATATGTAGAAAATTCGATAGTTCGGAAATGAGATAAAGAACAAACAAATTAAAATAACAGCCTGTGTGAGTGTGTCTCAACTACAATTCCTTGTGCCTCCTACCACGATGGCAGAATAAATGGTTAAGACCATTTCATTTGACACATATTCCTGAAATTCCATTTTTCTGGTTAAGTCGTTGTCATAACTGGACTTTACGTCAAATTTATCGTCAAAATCATCAGCCTGAAGTATTATTTTTTCACTTTTTCCTGCAGGTTAGCCTTGTTTTTATAAACACGTGTAAATCAACGCTTTTCATTTTGACGAAAAATTTTTCGTCAAAATGTTCGGAATCGGACACCGAGATTTGGGGGGTGAAAGTGATAAAGGGGTGGAGTGTTTGGATGGTGGGGGAGGGTCCCAATTCAAACCAGAACAACTTTAGAAACAGTATCCCCAAACTGCGCCTTTATATTACCTCATGGTATTCTGAATGCACTTTTCAGTCTTTGTCATTACATTTTAAAACGTATCCCAAAGAATATCCTATCATTTATTTGTCCTGGAAGAAGGTCATTAATACTACGTTTTGATACAACTTCATACACACTATTATTGGATTTTGACCGAAAAATTCCATGCTATTTCCGTTCCGGGACACACTCAACCGTGCCAAGTCAAAACGGTCCTCCCAATGAAAATTTAAACGCAAAATTATCTTTCGGACTGTTGAAGCTGTATGGCCCATAACGGTAATATATGCCCAGGCCTATTTTAACGACCTTCAGGTTCACCAGGTTCCTGATCATGACGCCCGATTCGTAATACCCTTTCTCCATGGCCTTTATCGATTCAGGAAGCACATCTTTCCAGAGCACATGACGGTCCCCAAATCCAATATTGGTGATGAGATTGAACTCGGGTTGAAAATGATCGGTTCTGATCAGCAGCTTTCCGAAATTATGATTGTAGAAAAGGTAGATATAACGATCGGATACAAACTCGTTCATCCGCATAGTACCGAAACTGTTGGGTGCTTCTATAGTAAACTCGCGATACGATGCAGGTGCGTTATAAAGCCTGGCATAGGGCAGATTCCTGTCAATAGCCCCTCCTTCCACGATAAATGATGACGTCCCGAGATATTTAATGAAAAAGGATTTCTCTATTCGCATATCCAGGCGATTATACAGTATTGTCCCGCCTTGCACATTTTGCAGGCCATGGGTGTACTCCATCCATAAAACCGGGTATTTCGTCTTTGCCGGTTCCCGGTTCAGGCTTTGCACGAGTTCCTGCTGCATGGTTTTAACCAGTTTTTCCTTGTAGGCAAAACGCAGACAGGCGGAAAACTCTGTAAACACATTTCCCATGGACGAATAAAGCTTTTCCGGATTGTAATCAAAAGGCGCCAGCCTCGAGTAGTTGTAACGGTTCACCGAGAAAAACCATTTCTGGTATTTGAACGCCCGGAATCCAAACCTCACCCCGGCAGATTCAACCGGTGTCATTTCTTTTAAGAGAAAGCGCCGAAGGTACTGATCACTGAACCAGGT
>DASQZK010000811.1:0-2991 GCA_035638735.1 Bacteroidales bacterium | reverse complement strand
AGCGGTCGGCAATTTCAAAAAGCTCTTTGAGTTTGTGGGAAATATAAACAATGGCCACCCCTTTTGCCTTGAGTTCGTTGATAATTTTAAACAGCAGCTCCACTTCATGGTCGCTGATAGCCGAGGTGGGCTCATCCATTATCAGTATGCTGGATTTAAGCAGCAAAGCCCTGGCGATTTCCACCAGCTGTTGCTGGCCAACACGTAAGCGGTTGAGTGGTGTTGAAGGTGAAACGTCCAGGTGTAGTTTGGTCAGTAGTTCACCGGCCTTTTTATTCATCCGGTGATAATCGAGCAAACCAAGCTTGTTGGTTAATTCGTTGCTCAAAAAAAGGTTTTCGGTAATGCTGAGGTAGGGGATGAGGTTCAATTCCTGGTGAATAATTACCACGCCATTTTCCCCTGCTTCTTTAGGGTTTTTAAACGACACCTTTTCTCCGTGAAGGAGCACATCACCTTCATATTCAGTATAAACACCGGAAATGATCTTCATGAGAGTGGACTTCCCGGCCCCGTTTTCCCCTACGATGGCGGTCACCTGACCAGGGTGAATTTCCAGGTTGATATCTTTCAGGGCATACACACCCGAGAAATCCTTGGAGATATTCCGGACTTCCAGAATTGGGGGTATGGTGTTATTCTGTTTTTCCATCGGATACAATTGCTTGTACGGGAATGATCCGTAATGAATCCAGATTGATCTGGTCTTCCTGTATTTCAGCAGCTCCGGCAAATACAAGTTGTTTTCCCGGAGCGGCAGTTCTTTTTAATCCGGGGATCACTTTTTCTTTCACCAAATTATCGATGGCTACCGATACATTGTTAAAATCGGTCATGTTCAGGAATGTGTTGATATCTACCTGGCCGGAGCCATCGCGAACAGCATTGCCAAAAATAAATCCGGTGGCTATACGGATGTCGGTCTTGTCGTTAACAGCGACTTGCAGGTAATCATCTTCCACCGATTTGATTGTACCTGAACCTTTCACCATAAAATAGTAGGTTTTGGAAATACCAAGCTTACGGCCGTATTTTTTAAACGCCTCAGCCGGACCGGCTTCCAGGTTTTCCAGGAGTATAGTCACAGGTGTTGCAGCGGCAATACTTTCAGGTAGTTCGTCATCCCAGAACAGTGCAGCATATTTATCGGCATTGAACGATATTTTTGTGGTTTTTGCCAGGTGTTCCTGCAGGTTTTCAATATCAAGCGAAAAATAGACCACGAGTAAAACAGCCAGTGTCCCAAGGATGTAATTGAATGTCTTATTCATGGTTTTTTTATTTTTCAGGAAGGAATTTAGAAACATTGGCAGGGGTTACCAGGTCGACCTCGACAGGTGTACGGTTGTCAAAATCGCGTCGACCCTTGATGTATTCGTCAGCCAGTTCAGCTGCTTTGCGCGACATGAGGACCGGGAACTGCATCACGGTGGCAGCCATCTTCCCATTGGCAATTGAACGGATGGCATCATCGGAACCATCGAAACCAAATATCTTGATCTTGTCTGCTTTACCGGCTGCCAGCACGGCCTGGTATGCACCGAGTGCCATGGCGTCGTTGCCGCAGAAAACCGCATCAATATCCGGGTGGGCCTGCATAATGGTTTCCATCACATCCAGTGCTTTGTTGCGGTCGAAATCGGCACTTTGCTGCGCCACCATCTTCAGGCCATGGAATTCATCCACTACACTGTGAAAGCCTTTAGAGCGGTTCCAGGTGTTATTATCGCCCACCAGTCCGAGAAGTTCAACATAATTGCCTTGTTTGTGCATCTGCTTTACAAAATATTCACCCAGTTTAACACAACCGGTGAAACTATCTGAAAGCAGCTGGGTGGTGGCATCGTCACGTGAATTGATTTCGCGATCGATACAGAAAGTCGGGATGCCGGCTTCTTTGGCGCGTTTCACGTTCAACACCGAACCGTCGGCATCAGTAGGGTTGAACAGGATAGCGCTGTAGCCCATGGCGATGATGTTGTCGAAGTGTTCGGCCTCCCTGGCAGAGTTATTCTGCGAATCGAAGATTTGGGCCTCGTAGCCCAATTCTTGTGCCCGTTGGGCGGCAGATTCACCCAATACCACGAACCATGGGTTGTTTAATGTAGAAATGACCACGGCCATCTTTGGGGCCTTCTCTTTTTTTGCACCTGTATTGCAACTCACCATCCCAAGCAGAAATGCCAGGACAATGAGAGGTTTGCACAGGAATTTTTGATACGTCATTGGTTATAGCGTTTGGTCATGTTTCAGAAGTCTGAGAGCCGATTCCATCAGTCCTTCCCCGGTAATCCCGTAATGTAAGAAAATTTCGCTTTGTGACCCTGTCACAGTGTCTTCATCGGGGAAGCCCACGATTTTAAACGGGATGTACAACTGTTCCTGCATTAAAAAGGAAGCACAGGCCTCGCCCAATCCACCATGGATGCTGTGTTCTTCCACCGTGATGATGGCTTTGCATTTTTTAGCTGTTTTTCTGACAGCCTCAGTGTCGAGAGGATTGACTGTATGCATGCTGATTACTTCGGCTTTGATGCCACGGTCCTCCAGATGCAGTGCTGCTTCGTAGGCCGGAGCCACTGTTTCACCACAGGCGATAAAAGCTACATCATCGCCTTCACAGATGACGGATGCTTTTCCGATTTCGAATTTTCTTTCCACTCTGGGAAGGTTCGGCATGGCTTTTTTTCCAAATTTAAGGAAGATTGGCTTCTTTGATTTTGAAGCTGCCAGGATAGCTTCGCGGGTTTCAAAATTATCGGCCGGGACAACCACGTCAATGTTAGGGATGGCCCTCATCACTGCCACATCGTGAGTGGAGTGATGGGTAGATCCGAGAGCTCCGTAACTTACACCGGCACTGATCCCAACAAGGGTTACCGGTTGAAAGGAATAGGCCACATCGTTTTTGATCTGCTCCAATGAACGGGCAGACAAAAAGCAGGCGGGCGATACGGAGAAAACATTTTTCCCGGCCGAAGCCAGCCCTGC
>DASQZK010000810.1:0-6789 GCA_035638735.1 Bacteroidales bacterium | reverse complement strand
TTATATTTTTCCATCATCCCCCAGCCAGGTGTGCTTAAGATCGTCAAAGAGGAGATCACCAACATTTACAAAGAAGTGTATGGCATTCTTACCGGATATTTTACCAGTGCAGGTTATCCCGAGCCTGAAACAGAAGCCATGATATTCGGCTCGATGCTGGATGGTATTTCGATGAATTACTTATTGAATCCCGATTTTTACCCGCTTCAAAAAGTAAGAGACCGTCTGATTGAAATTTATTGTTAAACCATAATACTATGAATTACAAATATTTATTTACAATCATATTCGCTTTTTGTTTGTCTCGTGCTACACCATTAAAAGCCCAGGACATGTCGGCTACCCAGATTGTTGAAAAGGCGCACAATCTTATGCAGGGCCAATCGAATTATGCAGAAATCAGCATGACCATTCATCGTCCCAAATGGGATCGCACGCTGTCCTTCAAGTCGTGGATGAAGGGCAGTGATTATGCATTGATCTACATCACCTCACCTGCTCAGGAAGCTGGTCAGGTATTTCTGAAAAGGGGTAATGAAATGTGGAACTGGCTGCCATCCATTAACCGGATGATAAAGATCCCGCCATCGATGATGATGCAGTCGTGGATGGGTTCGGATCTCACAAACGATGATCTGGTAAAAGAATCGTCCATCGTAAAAGATTATGATCATAAGATTCTGGGTGAGGAGAGTCTTTCGGGCTACCATTGTTATAAGATTGAAATGATCCCTCATGAGAATGCCGCCGTTGTATGGGGTAAGATCTACACCTGGATTACGAAAGATCATTTTTACACGCTTCAAAACGACTATTTTGATGAAAGCGGGAAGCTTATAAACAAGGAAACCCTTTCGGACATAAAAGATGTGGGAGACCGCACTATTCCGACAAAATTCACTGTCGTCCCGGTAGAAAAGCAGGATCACAAAACGGTCATGACTTTTGATAAGATCAGGTTCAATATCAACATAGAAGACTCGTTCTTTTCGATACAGAACATGAAACGGGTAAGGTAGTACTAAATTTAAACCACCAGGCATGAAGAATTATATAATGGCATGGCGAAATCTATGGCGAAATCGTCGCCGGACGATGATCACGGTTGCATCCATCCTTTTCGGTGTTCTCTTTGCCACCCTGATGAGTTCGATGCAGGAAGGCTCGTACAGCAACATGATTAATAATGTGGTGAAATTTTACAGTGGGTATATCCAGGTGCATGATACGAATTATTGGGAGAACAAAACATTGTACAATTCATTTGAAGTCAATGATACCCTGTATAAAAAGATCCGCTCGGTACCAGAGATTACCAACGTTACCCCAAGGCTCGAATCCTTCGCTCTTGTATCGGTGGGTGATCTGACCCAGCCGGCCATGATTGTCGGTGTCGATCCGGAAAAAGAAAACAAGGTCACCAACCTTTCCCGGTGGATAACAAGCGGAAGTTATTTAACAGAGCATGATGACGGCATATTACTGGCCGAAGGGCTGGCCCGGAACCTGGCCGTTGGTGTTAACGACACCCTGGCACTACTTAGCCAGGGATACTATGGCAACACCGTTGCTGCGGAATTTGTGATCAGGGGGATACTGCATTTCCCGTCGCCTGAACTTAACAAGAAGTTTGCTTACCTCGAGCTCAACCGGGCACAAACTTTTTATTCGGCCAAAAATTTACTCACCTCGTTAGTGCTGATGGTGCCCGATTATTCGGAGGTAAAGCCGGCATTGCGACAGCTAAGACATACACTGGGCAGGGCTTATTCGGTGATGAGCTGGGATGAGATGCAGCCTGAGATGGTACAAATGATAAACGGAGACCGGGCCGGGGGCATTGTCATGAAAGCCATCCTCTACATGGTCATTGCCTTCGGCATTCTGGGAACAATTATGATGATGCTGGCTGAGCGGCGCAAAGAATTGGGGATAATGATCGCAGTAGGCATGCAGAAGTACAAGCTAGGAAGCGTCTTGTTTTACGAAACGATTTATATGGGTGTAATAGGGGTTCTCACCGGCCTTATCGCCAGTATCCCAGTAATCATTTACATGCTGCATAATCCGATTCCCATAACCGGTGATGCCGCCAAAGCAATGACAGACATGGGCCTTGAACCTGTACTGATGTTTTCGGTAGCATCAAAAGTATTTGTAAACCAAATAATCACGGTCTTCGCTATCACCCTTGTAATCGCACTCTATCCGTTTTTCAGGGTTGGCAACCTGAAGGCTATTAAAGCAATAAGAGACTAAACCTTTTAAATGCACAACGTATGATCTGGTCAATAGCATGGAGGAATATCTGGCGCAACAAACTCAGGAGCGGGGTTGTCATCACGGCCATTGCCCTTGGCATATTTGCCGGTGTTTTTTCAATGGCATTCATGAGGGGAATGGCAAATCAGCGTTTGGAATCGGCAATAAAAACGCAGGTTTCAGACATTCAGGTTCATTCGCCGGCCTTCATGAAAGTAAACGACATTAAGAACTATTTCACTGGTTCTGATACGCTCTTGCAAAACATCGACACCATGTCGGGAGTTGTGGCCTCAAGCCGGCGTCTTATTGTTAATGCCATCATTAATTCTGCAGAGAAGGGTAGCGGAGTGAAATTATATGGTGTGGAACCTGATGTTGAAAAGAAGGTGACAGACCTGAACACCAAGCTGATCGACGGAAACTACCTTGAGAGCCTGAAAACCGGCCGACCCATCCTGGTAGGCCATAAGCTGGCCGGCAAACTCGGCGTTAAGCTCGGTTCCAAACTGGTTGTCGGAATGCTTGATGCAAACGGTTACCCTATCTACTATCAGTTCAGGATCGGGGGCATTTTCAAAACAGCAAGTACTCCCTTCGACGAGTCGAATGCTTTCGTTAGGTATTCCGACCTGAGAGATATTACCAGCCTGCCGAAAAATACAGCTCATGAGGTTGCGGTTTATCTGAAGGATAATGATTATTCCAAGCGGGTGGCCAATGAAATTGAAAAAGTGAGACCGGGGCTGAATGTCCAGGAGTGGTTCCAGGTGATGCCCGAATTAAGTTACCTGACCGAAAGCATGGACTATTATATGTACATCTTTATTATCATCATACTGCTGGCCCTGGGATTTGGTATTGTAAACACCATGCTGATGGTTGTTCTGGAGAGAGTGAAAGAACTCGGCATGCTCATGGCCGTGGGTATGAACAAGCGGAGGGTCTTTGCAATGATCATGCTCGAAACCGTTTTTCTTTCGATAACAGGTGGCATTGTCGGCATCATCGTAGGTACAGCTGTCGCCGGGTTTTTTCATACACACGGATTAAACCTGTCGGGGCTTTACGGCGAAGGTTTTTCTGCTCTTGGGTACGACAGTATCATCTATACAGTTGTACAACCCCAAATGATCGTCATGACGGCTATCCTGGTGATCATTACAGGCATCCTTTCATCGGTATACCCCGCCGTCAAGGCCCTTCATCTTAACCCAGCCGATGCTATCAGGACCGATGCCTGACGAAACCATCTTTTCGTTCCGGATGCAAGGCATTCAGCAAACGAAGAGAAAAAATGAAAGTAAACCATACGATTAATACTTCATATTATGAGTGTAATAGAAATAAAGAACCTGCAAAAGATTTACGACGAATCAGCCGTAGCTGTTCATGCGGTAAACGGCATTGATCTCCGGTTTGAACAAGGTGAGTTCGCCGCCATTGTCGGACCTTCAGGCTCGGGAAAAACGACGCTTCTCAACATTATCGGAGGACTCGATGAAGCCACCAGGGGCGAGGTCATTGTAGATGGTGTTAACCTCGACTCATTATCGTCAAAGAACCTGATCGATTTCCGGATGCGCAATATCGGTTTTGTTTTCCAGGCTTATAATCTTATCCCTGTTCTCACGGCAAAAGAAAATATTGAATTTATCATGCATTTGCAGGGTCGGAATAAACATGAGCGCGACCAGCGGGCGGAAGAGCTACTGAAAGCGGTAGGACTCAGCGACCGGGGAGACAGCCGGCCCGGAAAACTATCGGGAGGTCAGCAGCAACGCGTGGCTGTGGCCCGGGCATTGGCTTCCAAACCCAAGTTCATACTTGCCGATGAGCCCACGGCAAACCTCGACTCAAAATCAACCGAGAATCTTCTCGACATCATGGAAAAACTCAACCAGGAAGAAAAGATCACATTCATCTTTTCTACCCACGATCAGCGCGTGGTGAAAAAAGCCCACCGGATCATAACCGTTGAAGACGGTAAGGTGATCAACGATGAAGTACGGAAAAACACGACCAGGGCCAAACCGTCCTGATTAACCCCTCTTCATCGTTCTCCTATACGTCTGACCGTCGGCCCGGTTAAACCACAAGACAAAAATGCAGGTTTGACAGTCCTGCCTAAATCGCTTAATAAACGAACAAACCTATTCCTGCCAGGCCGGTTCTCCTGCCGGGAATTAGAAAATAAGTGACCGTATGAAAGGCAATTTTCGCAATATCGCTTTATCCTTAATGGCTATTGTATTACCCATGAGCATGTCGGCGCAGGATATGTCAACTTCCAAATTCAGTATGACTGGTTATATATCAAATATGCAGTCTGTTATGTTTACTAAAGTTGATGGTGAATGGATAAATGATAACCTGTTCCATAATCGCGTCAATCTCTATTGGTATCCAACAAGCAGCCTGACAGCAAGTGTGCAGTTCCGAAACCGTTTCATGTATGGTCAGACCATTGAAATGAATCCCGGTTACGCCATCGGCATTGATAACGAAAACGCATTTCTAGATCTTTCACTTAATATCTTCAACAAAAAGTCATTCTTTCTGAATAGTACTATTGACCGGGCATACATCGAGTATACTTCCGGAAAATTCGTGGCTACGGCAGGTCGGCAACGGATAAACTGGGGACAGAGTTTTGTCTGGAATCCGAATGATATTTTCAACGTTCAGAATTACTTCGATTTTGACTATATAGAAAAGCCCGGAAGTGATGCCGTCCGGTTTCAATATTACACTGGCTACGCTTCGGATATTGAACTTGCCGCAAAGCTTGACGGCAACAATAAGCTGACAGCAGCAGGGTATTACCGCTTTAATAAATGGGATTATGATTTCCAGGTGCTTGGCGGAATCTTCGCCCAAAGCGACTATGTGGCCGGACTTGGTTGGTCGGGATCGATAAAAGGTGCCGGTTTCAGGGGAGAAACAAGCTATTTCAGACCCAAAAACCATTTCAGAGATACAACCGGGCTCTTTTATTTTGACCTGTCGGGTGATTATACCTTCTCGAATTCGTTATACGTTCAGCTTGAAGGATTATACGCGAGGCTTCCGGGTAACTTTAATATCAATAATTTCCTGATGTTTTACCAGAACTCCCTTACCGTGAAACAACTGGCCTTCTCAGAATGGAATATTTTCGGTAACGTGTCATATCCGATGACGCCTTTGCTCAACGTCTCGTTGGCCGGCATGTACTTCCCTAACCTGAAAGGCTATTATGCCGGACCGAATATTGACTACTCGCTCAAAGACAACATGAAACTTTCTTTCATCATGCAAATTTTCAGTGGTAAATTCCCGGCACAGGGATCCGTCATAAGTTCCCGGACCAATTACTATTTTGGTTTCTTAAGGTATAAGTTTAGTTTTTAGGCTATTTTAACACGGTTTCACCTTCCACCTCATTAATAAATCTTTCAAAATCAAAACAAAATTGGATTACAGTCCGTAAAAGAAGCATCGTAATAAAAATATAGTATGTTAGAACAAGAGGCCGTTAATATGAATTGGGAAGATAAAGTAATCTTGATTGTTGAGGATGAGGAAATCAACTACCTGTATATTGAAACTCTGTTGCAAAAAACAGGTGCCCAGGTCATGCATGCCTGGAATGGACAGCAGGCTATTGACATCGTAAAGGACAATCCTTCCCTCGATTTGGTTCTCATGGATATTAAGATGCCGATTATGGATGGTTACAGGGCGACGGAATACATCAAACAGTTCCGCCCCGGGCTTCCTGTTATTGCGCAGACGGCTTATACACTGGGAGATGACAAATTGAAATGCCTTGATGCCGGCTGTGACGATTACGTATCGAAACCCATTCGAAGGAACATTCTTTACGAGATAATCACCAATCAGTTCAGCAAATCGGTAAAGTCCTGAACACTTTTCAGAATATCAGCTGATACCTCCGAATAGAACAGCTGGCTTATAATTTAATCCTGCGGGATTGTCTTTCATATATGGCCACATTGAGCATCAACAACAACATGCCATAGAACAGATCTTCCACCGGTATCGTGAAAAGCCTGATTCCCAGATTTTCCGCATTATTATACCATACTACCGGCTCATGAAGGAATGATCCGGTCAGAACCCCGTTTATAATGAAGAAGGGCGGGAGAACCAGGAACCATGACAGGTAGAATTTGGCAAGATAGTTGACACGCAGGAAGAAATGCAGAAATAGGATAAAGACCGCCAGGGCAGAAAAGGTGACCAGGGTGTAGATCTTATCGTGATAAGCAATCGCAACCGATATCAGGATGATGATCAGGACGGCGGAAAACCCGCGCGAATATTTCCTGAGTATATCGCCGCTAAAGTAGTACTTAACCGCCTCATACGTGAACAAACAGGCGTAGGGTATGGTGAAAAAGAACAACCATTCTTCAATTGGCAAACCCATTAATCGCACACCGGTAATATAGTGGCTGTTGAAACCCCAGATGCCTTTCTCGGTGAAAAGGATATCCCATGGAATAAAAACGGCCATGGTGA
>DASQZK010000809.1:0-4928 GCA_035638735.1 Bacteroidales bacterium | reverse complement strand
CGGTATCGAAGGTACTGATCTTCGCCATTACACGATCCACATCAGCGGGGTTTTCCACCACCCATATCCTTCCGTTATAGGCTCCTGTCTCCAGTTTATTTATCTCTTCTTTTGTAATGTCTCTACTAAATATCACTATCTCCTCCAAGGTCTTTTTGTCGTTTTGAAATAAACCACTCGTCGGTATTGATTTCCTTTCCGCCATGTTTTTCTTCCCATTCCTGATCCATCCTTCCGAGTGCATCCTCATCCATGAGCATGATGTTATGCAGGGCCCCGCATACTCTGAGCAACTTTTTGCCCCAGTATGATTCAAAATTCATACGGCATTCCCACAACGCATCGTTCATGATCTCCTCGGTACCGTTGCGGTATAGCTCAATGAAATCCCTGACATCCTGGTAAATATCGGCCACATCTTCAGAAATTTCCCGGCTGATGAGATCCATACGATCGTACTCATCGTCATCGGGAATACCAAGGTATTCGTTCTGCGATCCGGTGATTGAAAGCACACGTTGGTAAATTGTTGACCAGTCTTCCTCACTCACAAACTTCTCGTTGCCCGCGTTGTAAAAAGGTTCACCAACCTGTATTCTCAGCATGGAGGAATACATAGCCGGCAAGACTTTCAGCAACTCAATTACGAAATTTTTTCGCTCAGTGACAGTGTCTCCGGTAACCAGTACCGAAAAATGACCCACCTGCTTAACGAAGTCCAGAACATCTTCTGAATAAACAAGATCATGCAAATTTTTCATATCAAAATTTATACGCGGCAAAGGTACAAATTATTTATTAAGGTTGTAAGCTCAGCTTTCTCTCCAGGTAAAAGTGGTGTCGCCGGATTTTTCTATTTTACCATGATCAAGAAGCCATCGGAAAACCCTGGAAAATTTTTGTTCGGGAAGTTTAACCTGTTCGGCCAGTTCGGTAATACTCATGGCCTTCCTGTCGAGATTTTCCTGTATCGCGTTACTAATCAGTCCAAATTCGTATTTACTAAGGTCCAGTTCATTACGTTCCTGACAGACATCGCACTGGCCGCACCTGGGCGGGTCTTTTTCTCCGAAATATTCAAGAAAAAAGCTGCTCCGGCATTTCGTTGTCCCGGAGGCATAACCGACCATAGCATTTATTCTTTCGATATATCTGTCCTTGAGAAACCGGTAGGTATCGACAGAAAACTGAAGGTTTCTGACATCGAGACGTTCCTCTGTATACGTGATCACGGGGTTACGTTTTCTGGGGATATAATTTATGATGCCATAGGAGGAAAGCTTCACGAGGTAAGCATATATATTTTCCTCTGTGAGCCCTGAACGGCGGGCCAGCAGGTGTTCGTCGACCGGCACAAAAGTGGAGAAAAGCCCGGTATATGATCGCATCATCAATTTAATAAATCCATCGAACTGAGCATTTGAGACCTGGAATTTATACAGATCGTCGCGGTCAATTTTAAAATGTACCCGCGAAGGGTTATTGATTTCATCGCTCATTTCGATATAGCCTTCGCGTTGTAGTATCTGAAGGCTGTTATGAGCGACCAGGGCATTGAAATGGTATTTTGCCAGGAAATCGGAAAGGATAAAATCGAAGCTGAGACCTTTGCCACTTCCTGTGGCCAGCTGGAAATAATTACCCAGGGCGTTGTACACATTTTTCACCACCTGGATTTCGGGAAAGGTTGTTGCTATCCTTTGCTGTGCCTGCCTTTTATCCGATTCATTGTAAAGAAGGACCGCCAGGGCTGGTTTTTCATCACGTCCTGCCCGGCCGGCTTCCTGGAAATAGGCTTCGGGAGAGTCGGGAAGGTCGGTATGGACCACAAAACGCACATCGGGTTTGTCAATGCCCATACCAAAGGCATTTGTGGCAACAATAACCCGCGACTTTCCACTTTGCCATTCTTCCTGCCGGCGGCTTCGGATTTCATGGCTTAAGCCGGCATGGTAGTAATCGGCACTTATATGGTTATGCCTCAGGAACAATGCCATTTCACGTGTTTTCTTCCGGCTCCGCACGTATACAATACCGCTTCCGTTATGGTCTTTGGCGATAAGCAACAGTCGTCTCAACTTATCCTCCACGTGATCGACGCGGTAGGTAATATTCTTGCGTTCAAAACTTTTTCTGAAAACACGTTTTTCCCTGAAAGCCAGTCTATCCATGATATCATCGAGCACTTTTGGGGTAGCGGTAGCTGTAAGGGCAAGGAAAGGGACACCCGGAAGCAGTTCGTGCAGGTGGGCAATGGTAAGATAAGACGGGCGAAAATCGTAGCCCCATTGCGAAACGCAATGAGACTCATCGATGGCAACGATGCAGACATTCATCTTTTCGACCCGCACTCTGAACAGGTCGGTAGACAAACGTTCCGGGGAAAGGTAAAGAAACTTATAGTCGCCATAGATGCAATTGTCGAATGTAATATCGATCTCCTCACGGCTCAAGCCGGAATGGATGGCGGTTGCCCTGATGCCCCGCTTTTTCAGATTCCCGACCTGGTCTTTCATCAGCGCAATAAGCGGGGTGATCACCAGGCAAATGCCATCCATAGCCATGGCCGGCACCTGGAAGGTAAGCGACTTCCCACCACCGGTGGGCATAAGGCCAAGGGTATCGTGCCCGTCGTAAACCGAACGGATGATTTCCTCCTGCAAGGGCCTGAATTTGGAATAGCCCCAGTAGCGTGTAAGTATTTGTTGAAAATCGGTCAAATTTCCACTGTTTTTTGGTCCGGAAATTTATTTAACATTTTTTAAGATGCATTACGCAAGGCATCTCTGCCGTCCGGCTTCCGGCCTTTTCTCTCCAGGATAAAATTACCGGATAGCTCATAACACATTGTATTAATGCCATTTACAATAATACCTCAAAGCGCTTTACAACCTGATCTTAAAAGAAAAAACAAAAGAACGCATTTTTTTCCCGGTATAACGGGGTCGGCTCAGGCAATAACGCACAGGAGTACAAAGTTAATGCATCGATGAAATTAAAAAATCTGGCTCAGATTCTTTAATTTTTTGTAATTTCACACCATTTAAATTTAACGAAAAATAGTCAATGTCATTTACAGAGGATAAAATAATTTCAGAAGGGCTGACCTTCGACGATGTATTACTTGTTCCCGCCTTTTCGCAGGTACTGCCCAGGGAAGTGGATTTTAGTAGTCATTTCTCGAGGAACATCAAACTGAATGCACCAGTTGTATCGGCAGCCATGGACACGGTAACTGAGGCAGAGTTGGCTATTGCCATAGCCCGGGAAGGCGGCATCGGGGTGATTCACAAAAATATGCCCCTGGAAGCCCAGGCCGCACAGGTCAGGAAAGTCAAACGGGCCGAGAGCGTGATGATCCATGATCCTATTACTATCCGCAGGGATGCGACGGTTAACGATGCTCTTAATATTATGAAAGAGTACAAGATCGGGGGCATCCCGGTTGTTGATGACAACCTCAGGTTAACCGGTATTGTTACCAACCGGGATCTTCGTTTTGAACGTGACATGCACCGACCGGTAGAAGAGGTCATGACCAGTGATAATATCATCACCACCACCCATAAAACGGATCTCAGCAAAGCAGCCGAGATTCTGCAGATGCACAAAATCGAGAAGCTACCGGTTGTAGATAACGAGTACCGGTTGATTGGTCTCATCACATATAAAGATATTACCAAATCCAAAGACCGGCCTAACGCCTGTAAAGATTCGAAGGGCCGCCTGAGGGTTGCTGCAGCCATTGGCGTTACCTCCGATGCGATTGAGCGGGTGGGCGTTCTTCTTGATGCAGGGGTAGACGCTGTTGTCATCGACACGGCACACGGCCATCACATTGGCGTTATTGAGACACTCAAAAAGCTGAAAAAGGTATATGCCGATGTGGAGCTGGACATCGTAGTTGGAAACATTGGTACCGGCGAAGCAGCCCGCATGCTTGTCGACGCAGGTGCCGATGGCGTTAAGGTGGGTATTGGCCCCGGATCTATCTGTACCACCCGGGTTATTGCCGGAGTAGGTGTCCCCCAGCTGACGGCTATTTATGAAGTAGCCAAAGCCATCAAAGGCACGGGCGTACCGGTTATTGCCGACGGCGGTATCCGGTATTCCGGCGACATTGTGAAGGCCATTGCCGCCGGTGCCGACTGCATTATGGCCGGTTCCCTCCTGGCAGGGGTCGAAGAATCGCCCGGGGAGACCATCATCTACAATGGAAGAAAATACAAAGCCTACCGGGGCATGGGATCTATTGAAGCTATGCAACTGGGATCGAAGGACCGTTACTTCCAGGATGTAGAGGAAGACATAAACAAGCTTGTTCCCGAGGGCATCGCAGCACGCGTACCATACAAGGGCATCCTTTCGGAAGTTGTTTACCAGCTCCTGGGCGGATTACGCGCAGGTATGGGATACTGCGGCGCCGGTAATATCGTTAACCTTAAGAAGGCCAGCTTCGTACGCATCACCAGCGCAGGCGTTCTCGAAAGTCACCCCCACGACGTCACCATCACGCGCGAGGCACCAAACTACAGCCGGTAAGAAATAAGATGACCTAATTTCCGTTTAATACATCGTTAAAACGATTAAATATCTGTATCATGAAGAAATCGATTGCTCTTCTTTCAGCTTTATGCCTCGTCCTGAGTCTTTCCCTTAACGCCCAGGATTATCAAGATGAAGTCCTGATGACCATCGGCAATAATAAAATCACAGCCGGGGAATTTGAGCGAATTTATCAAAAGAACAATAACGAGAGTATGACTCAGAAACAGACCCCTGAAGAATATCTCGATATGTTCATTAACTTTAAGCTGAAAGTGATTGAGGCTGAAAATCTGGGCATGGATACTACAAAAGCCTTCCTTGACGAGTATAATTCATACCGGGCTCAGCTGGCGCGGCCTTATCTTGCCGACCCCGGGGCT
>DASQZK010000808.1:0-11747 GCA_035638735.1 Bacteroidales bacterium | reverse complement strand
AGAGGCGAGAGCTGATAGCCGATAGCCGATAGCCGATAGCCAATCCGCCTTACTGGCTGGCCAGTTCCTCTCCCGCGGTTTCTTCCTTTAAGGAATCTTTAAGTGCAAAATACATATCGAGAAATTCCGGTACGCTCACCGATGCGGCCTTGTTTGGTGAATTTGTAAGGTAAACGATACCTACCTGTTCATCCTGGCAGTAGGCTATCTCGGATTTGTATCCTTGCACATAGCCGGCGTGATAAGCCACATCTCTTCCCTTGTAGCCAATAATCCGCCAGCCCAGGGCATATTGTTTTGATTGGGGATGGTCCCAGTACCTGAGGTAACTCCATCTGAGTGCTGTGTATACCTGGGGTGTGAGCACAGTGTCCATAACCTGCCGGAGGTTGTCATCACCCATAATGCCACGCAGGAATTTGGCCATATCGGAAATGCTGGCATTTACACCGGCAGCCGGGCATGTATTGTAATACCTGTCGTTCAGAGGCAGCGGCTTGTAGCGCCTGGTCTTGTAGCGGTAATGTGGAAAAGCCTTATCGGGATTCTCCCTGAAAGACTCGAAGCTGGTTGACGCATGTTCCATACCAAAGGGATCGAACACCTTTTCTTTCATCAGCGAGCCAAAATCTTTGGAGGTTTTAAGTGCTGAAACCGTATCGTAAAGACTAAACACGACATTTTGATAGCCGTAAAGTCGTCCGGGAGGAGCCGCAATATTAACTCTTGACAGGCTGTCCATGATAACGCCGAACGGCACATGATCTTCCACGAGGTTGTCATAAGCATGAGGAACCAGCCCTGAAGTATGACTTAAAAGGTTGCGCACGGTGAGATGATTCGCATTCAATGTATCGCTCAGGGTAAAGCCTGGCAGTACATCTTTCACACGCGTGTCGAGATCGACGGCGCCTTCTTCCGAAAGGATGCCGGCCAGTACACCGGTAACGGTTTTCGATACCGAGCCGAGCCTGAAGATGGTATTTTTATCAACAGGTGCTTTCTCCCCTTCTTTCCGCACCCCGTAACATTTCAGGAAAGCGATCTGCCCTTTGTACACAATGGCTACCGCAGCACCAACCGTCCCGGCATTCTCAATTTCCTGTGTCAGCAAACTGTCGTATTTCGGAAGGATATAGTCTATCTCGGAGGGTTTCCTTGCCGGTGGTGCTACTTCCTCCACCAGATCTGAAGCAGCAGAGTATGGCTGCAGTTTTAATGCTACCGAAATGAGCCCGGTAAATATCAGTAAGAAAAAAATATACTTCCTTTTCATGTATCCGTCATCTTTTTTCGTTCCCTGCCCGTATTTCATAACCGGTGAGTAACATACTGAACAGTTTATGCCAGGAGGACATGGAACTGGTGTTACTCTGAAATTTTCTTAAAAAACGGGGCCACACGGGGCAAAAATAAGAAGAAATCTATATAATGTCTACTATTACATCTTTATTAGACCTTATTCATATTGCAACTAAATACAACCCCGTAACCATATTATCCTCAACAAATTGTAACCATCACGTATCGATGGCTTTCAGAACGTCATCCATAATCAGGTTCGTACGGGCAGCCGCCCTTGCATCCGATGCCGATTTTTCTTTCCCCAGGAGTTCATCAACGATACCGGCAATGAATGGTTGTTGGATATGTACCGGCAATTCATAAGGAAAATGCTTTGTTCCGGATGCTGTTGTTACGATTACCGGCTGGTAATCGAAACACGATAGGATAATGCTCCCCCTTGAACCCACTATTTCAATGATATCTTTCTTCGAAGAGGCATCGACCGTAAAACACCACTGCCCTGCTCCACTGATGCCACTTTCAAACTCAAACAACACCGAAACATAATCTTCGGCAGGGTATTTCCCTGCCTTGTTTTTCACCATGGAACTGATACTTTTTATAGGTCCGAACCAGTAATCGAGGATATCCCACTGGTGGGGCGACATATCGGCAAAATAGCCCCCGCCGCCAATCTCCGGAATAACATGCCAGGAGCGTCTCTCCATATCAAAATCATGCTCACGGGGCGGATGATAAAGCTGAATATTCACAAAGCGTATATCCCCTATCACCTTCTTTTCAAGAAGTTCCCTTACTTTCATAAATTGGGGTAGCCTTCGCCGGTAATAAGCCACGAAAAGGGGCTGGCCAGTTTCTTCCGAAACGCGAAGCATATCCAGGCATTGCTGGTAGTTCAGCGCCATGGGTTTTTCACAATACACCGGCTTGCCTGCTTTCATGGCCCGTATCGCATATTCTGCGTGTGTATCGGGCGGTGTGGCAACATAAATGGCGTTTACATCCGGATCATGAATGAGCTTATCTGCATTATTATACCATTTCGGCACATCATGTCGCCTGGCATAATCTTCCGCTTTAGCACCATTGCGCCTCATTACGGCTGAAAGTTGCGATCCGTCGATCTTGTTGAAAGCCGGGCCGCTTTTTACTTCGGTCACATCGCCACAACCGATTATTCCCCATGAAACGGTTTGCATACTTCCCCCGTTTTTAAAATGTTTCTTCTTTTACCTTCTCAATGACATAAAGGTAGGGAAAATGAAAGGGCGTTTCACCAGTATTTATGAACAGGTAAAAGCGTTATGCATGAATGCCATCTTCGTAGGGAAGATGTATTTTTTCTGATTGCCGGAGAAAAGACTAAATTTGACGTTGGATATTTCAATTGGTATTCAGTATCATCACTATTTACCTGATGACATTGAATTCCCGACAATAAAGCTATCATTGAAGGAACGATAAGACAAATCCGTTATTAACAAACAGGTTGTCCGGGTCAGCTAGTATAAAGACACACTCTATGAGAGGATTACTTATTTTGTTCTGTTTTGCTTTGGCATGCTCATGCCATGTAAACGGGCAAAAGAATTGCAAGCCACACAACCCTCTCCAATTAGATAAATTTTCCCTGAAAAAGAGACTCATTAATGACCGGTTTAATCATACCATAAGTCCTAATATTATCGAGGCAGGACAGACTGAAATCGAAACGGCCATATTTTTCCGGCACCAGTATTATGGTGCTAAGCCAATGGGGAACAATCCAACCTCAACGCTTAATGCCTA
This sequence comes from Bacteroidales bacterium, assembly GCA_035638735.1. Lineage (GTDB taxonomy): Bacteria > Bacteroidota > Bacteroidia > Bacteroidales > DASQZK01. Next base: position 8,651 of record DASQZK010000808.1, on the reverse strand, counting down.
TTCAGGAATAAAAGCCAGGCACAGGATATTGAGAAATCTGGAATTACAAGTAGGCTTCACCGATCTCATCGTCAAAACGGCAAAAGAAATTGATGGTTATGGTGATCCAAACCTGATGTCCAAATTTTTTGCCGGAACCAAATATCAATTCTACGGGCAGGATAACAATATTAGAATGGCATTAACAGGTCAGGTGATGCTGCCACTTCACAGTATTGAAAGTCAATTCCTTCTATTTGAAACCAGGTTGGCAGGTTCCCTGATGGTTACTGATCAATTGCTCCTGGCTGGAAATATCGGCGGAGCTTTTGGCAGTAAGAAAGACTTTTTTCCTGTTTACACTGCTGAATTAACATGGACGACCAAATATGGCCTGGAAATAATGACAGAATATTACACCAATTACATGATTTCCAATTTGCTGTTGAAAATGAATCACAGGTGGCTTGTCGGGTTCGGTTATTACTTGCACGAAAACACCTACGTATATGTTTCTTTTGAAGAGGGAACGGATTCATACGATTTTCTCAACAAGGGCAGAGTGGATATGGGATTTACCTTCCGGTTCTGATCCAGATAGATTCTTTCCTCCTGTCAAACTTCAGCTCTGATATCGGTTTAAAATAAAAAGAATTATTTGTACCTTCACAACAGATACGGCAACATCGTTAGCCCGTGCATGTAAACTATTACCTGCACAGGCTATGAGGTAAATAATATTCAAGCTTTCCTCAAATGAATGATCTCAAACATCTTATTGATGAACAAATCAATAAAACCAACGCTTCCATTTCAGGTTACTGGGGCAGATCCTATTTCAACGGCTTCATGAGTGAAGATCCTGCCAAACTTAAAGCTGTCTTAGGGAAAATCAACAGGTATTACCATTTTTTCTACATCCTCTCTGTTACCCTCTCGGCATTTTTAATCACCTTGTCAATGTTAAAATACTTCGGTCTGACCGATTTTGGCAATATGGACAAATCCGGATTGATTATTCTTCTGACCATTGCTTTTATCGTGAATGTATACCGGTTTTATAAGGTGAAAGTAAACCTGGAGCATAAAATATTTCTCCTGAAAGTCCTGGAAAATATTAATACAACACCATTAAAACCTAAATAATACAGTGCATATAAAACACTAATCATCAAGAACATAATATGAATCTTATTCTGCCTGTCATTTGGTTCCTATGGTTCCTCTCCGAGGTACTTGTTAACAGACTTTTACGTGCAGGAAAAAGCCGGGAGGATTTGGATCCCGACAAAGGCTCTCTCACATTTATCTGGATTACAATTATCATCTCCATTTTCACGTCTGTTTTCAGTTCCTATACCATACGAAGTCCAATTGGACCATATTATATCCAATATGTTGGCGTATTTTTAATCCTTGCCGGCATGGTCATTCGGTTTACCGCTATTCGAACTCTGGGCAAAGCCTTCACTGTGGACCTTTCGGTGAAAAACGAACAGAAACTAATTCATCACGGGTTTTACAAATACATCCGGCATCCCTCCTACTCCGGTTCATTGCTTTCATTTTTGGGTTTCGGTTTCACACTAAATAACTGGGTGAGCCTGGCTTTAACCGTCATACCTGTAACACTTGTCTTCCTTTACCGGATAAGGCTGGAGGAACAATTGCTGATCAAACAGCCAGGTTTGGGTTACCGCGATTATATGAAACGGACGAAACGACTGATACCGAAAATTTATTAGTTTTGATGTTTATCCGGCCGGTTTTTCAGTTCACCGGAAACATGCCGGACTTAGCATACCTAATTTCAAGATTAAATTCATTATGTCAAATCAATCCGTTAAAAAGTAGCGGAATAAAAAGTCCTAAGTACTAATCAGCAAATGGTATTCAATTCCCTGGCATTCCTGGTCTTTTTTACAATTTTCTTCCCGGTTTACTGGATCATCAATAACCGTCTTACGATTCGTGCCAGGAACCTTTTTATTATAGCAGCCAGCTATCTCTTTTACGGTTGGTGGGACTGGCGTTTCCTGGGTCTGATCGTCCTCAGTTCCGCGATCGATTATACGGTGGGATTGAAAATGGAGCAGGTCCATGTTAAAAAAACACGCAGGTTACTTCTGCTTATCAGTCTCCTAAGTAACCTGGGAATATTGGGCTTCTTCAAGTATTTCAATTTCTTCGTCGACTCGTTGAATCATTCTCTTTCCCTGTTCAATGTGCACCTGGACACCGGAACGTTAAAAATCATTCTCCCGGTCGGCATTTCATTCTATACCTTCCAGACACTGAGTTATACCATCGACATATACAAAGGGAAACTGCGTTCGACAAAAGATATCGTATCCTTCTTTGCTTTTGTTTCATTTTTTCCCCAGATGGTTGCCGGCCCTATTGAACGGGCAAGCCATCTCCTGAAGCAGTTCATGGACCGGAAAAAATTCAACTACCAGCTATGTGTACAAGGCTTGAGGTTAATGCTCTGGGGATTCTTCAAAAAAATTGTAATCGCCGATAACCCCGCAACGAATACTCAACGATCCGGATAACTGGGCCGATAGCGGTCACTTGAATAAAGCCGGTGCGGAAAAGCTTTCCGAATGGCTTGCCGGCGAATTAGTTATTAACATTTAGCGTTTTTTAATTCACAATAATTAGATAAATCCCAAATATCGCCTACTTTTAAGGTTCCATAATTTATCATGGTCCGCTAATACGCAACAGATTGAGGAGAAAATTGCATAAAGAATTGATAATCTGAAAATTGCCTGAAAAACCTAATCACAAAAATAGCTGCTAAATGAAAAATTTTCTCCACGCGATTATGATCCTTAACATGACTTAAATTCTGTTGCGATTTCATTTGCTGATTGTTCACGCGGTATTTCACAAGTTCAGCCCTTACCACTTTTAACGGGAATTAAAAGGGAGTGTCCATAATTGAACATTGTCATATATTTGCTATGCCTGGCAAATCCGCCTGAATAACCGATCAATAAATTCAACAAGGAACATATCACACCTTTCCTCAGGCCATTAATCCGGCCAGTGGAAGTATTCATAAACGTCCAACCTATAGAACCATTTATATGGTACCAACTTCGCGAATCAACCAGAACAGAACCGGAATTTCTTGCAAAAAATTTGCCCGGCTGTTCCAATTAACCACAACTATAAGTCTTCTGCTTATACTCATGTCTCAGAAAGCCGGTGCGATGCATTTCATTACTGCTGACCACGTCTCGGTCACTTCACATCTGTCAGACGGCTACATTGAACTAAAAATTCCTATTTATGAATATGCCGGTGATGATGAAGCGATTTATTACGGATATTTTGAGGTTAATGGTACGCGGTGTATGACTTTTTGGTCTCAGGGTGACGCAGACACCTGGCAATCGACTGATGGTTATAACTGGCTATATGCCTACCGGGGAGCAGGAGCTGTAAAAATATTTTGTGTTGGGGAACGTACTGACAGTGATAAAGAAGTGGGTAGTAGCGGAACATATTATTATTTCAATGAAAGTGGAGATATTGATGCTACCTATGCTGTTTTTAAAATCTATTTAAACGAGAGTCTGCTTGGGAAAAACCTTAATTTTAAAGTACATATAGATCCGGATGAAAACAGCGATGGTGATGGCAGTGGTGAAAATGAGTTTGATGTCACGGGTTCCCTGGCGGGTATATCTTACAGTGATCCGTCAACCAGCTATGCTCTCTCCTACACCGCTGGCATGTATGACGTCAGCTTCTCGGTACCTTCGGCCCGTTCCGGCTCATTATACAATTGGGACAGTTTCGGCAAAACTTCAGCCACTTCAGCCACTACCCTCTTTACTATTAATGACGATCCCCAGACCCACAATCTTTATTTCTTCTATAAGGTTTCTCCGTACCAGTTCTACCAGGTAAACACTTCGGTTACGCTTCCAGCCTACCAGCAACCCTATTCATTTGCAACGGCCGATCTGCCTAACGGAGATACCCGGATAACATGGCGGGTAGCCGGTCCGGAAAATCCCCAGATAACCGGCGACCAGTTTGAAGTAGAACGTTCGTTATCATCAGATTTCAATACCGTAGTCGGTGTTGGTAAAATCAATTATGTTCAATCTACAACATCCTACAGCCTTGTGGATGCCACCAGCCATGAAAATATCAATGGCACCGTTTATTACCGGATAAGAAGAACTCATACAGCTGCAAAATGGCAATGGGCATGGGCAAAAACGACACACATCCAAAAAAGCATGCATCACAGGTATATTGCGAGCGCCCATGCCAGCATGAAACCGGAAGATAATACAGTCCATATTACATGGACATACGACGATGGAAACGTTTGGACAGATAATACGGAAATCATTCTCGTCCGCACCAACATCACCACCTCACAGGTACAAACAATAACCATTCCTGATGATTCGGCAGATGCCAGAAGCTACAGCGAGGAATTGTACCAGATGTGCAACGAATATGAATACAAGATCTATTTGAAGCCCGGGATAACTGCATATAATACCCAGAATGAGTTGAAAGTCACCATTGATCCGGATAACCGGATCATCCCGGTAGAAATGGGAAGCTTATTGACAATGAACGCTTCAAAAGGGTATTATTCAACACACACTGAACTCACCTGGACCACCGATGGCCTGGCGATGGACCTGTTTGCCATCAAACGCCGTTTGTATAATTCCGGTGACGTTTTTCAACAAATTGATCTTATAAATGCCTCACCGGCAGCCACCAATTACCAGTACAATGATGAAACCTGCAACCCGGGTGAAATATATGAATACCAGGTTATCGGCCTGGTGAATTGTGCTGATGGCGCCCATGAAACCCCACCCTTATATGCGTATGGTTTCAGGACGCCCACCGGCGACATCTATGGCCGGGTTACATTCGAGAATGGACAGGCTGTAGAAAATGTTGAACTGATCCTCGAAAGCAGCGACGGGGTTATTGGGAAAAGCATGTCTATGGATGCCTCTGCCGTGGCCACTATCGATAATCTCTCATTCCTTGAAAATACCACCGATACTATGACAATCCAGGCTTGGGTTGCACCCGAAACAACAGCGGGCAACCAGGTAATATTTGTCAAACCCAACATGTATGAGCTCAGCATCGTTGATGATCATTTCAGTTTTACAGCAGGAACGGCTGAAGTAATCTCTACGGAAACCCTGAGCTCTTACCTTGCAGCATCAGCTTATGTCCATGTATCAGCAGTAAAGAGTGCCGACAGCCTGTTTATTTACATCAACGGCAGAGCTTCACGAAAGGTCGCTGCCACTTCACCTGTTGCAGGAATTGCTACCAGAGCCAAACTTGGAGCCGGTTATGCCGGGGCCATTGACGAAGTACGTGTCTGGAACAGGGCTCTGCCGGCTGGCGAAATCAGCCGCGATTACAACCGTTATATCACAGGCGGCGAAAAGGGCCTGGTGGCCTATTGGAGCTTTAACTATGCCACAGATGACGCCTTTTATGACGTATCGTACAAAGGCAGTAAATACAACAAAAACGACGGGCGATTCAATGGTGCTGCACTTAGCAATGCCATCATTCCTTCAAACTCCCAACTGGGATTCAAGGGCATCACCTCGACAGATGGATCGTTCGCCATACGGGCAATTCCTTACATCGGTAATGGAACGGTATACACCATCATTCCACGATTAGGCATACACACCTTCGAATCGCAGAAGGAAGTCCGCTTTATCGGTATCGGTTCGCAAACGCATACCGTGAACTTCATCGATAAATCCTCATTCAGTGTATCGGGGACGGTGACCTACAAGGGTGGAACGATGCCGGTCGCAGGCGTTTCGTTCACTATTGACGGTATCGTGGCCATGAACGCCAACGGTACCGTTGTCCAAACAGGCAACGATGGTGAATTTACCATCAGGGTGCCTGTAGGAACACACGAAGTAAAGGCCGTCAAACAGGATCATGTTTTTGTTAATGGCGGAAAAATCACCAACAGCTACGGACAGGACCTGAACTACCAGGATGCGATTACGAGTCTTGACCTGACCGATATTACCACGGTCAGGTATATTGGCCGGGTGGCTGGTGGTGCCATTCAGGAATCATTACCGGTCGGATATTCACTGTCGGCAAACAACCTGGCCGACGGTATCGAAGTGACCCTGACCACGGCAAGAACCGCTTATGAGATTTCATCCGACACAACCTGGGTCGAGGAAGATCACTTCAGACCTTCAAACAAATCGGGTGCCGGCTGGCCAAAACAAAATGATGTGATGTACGGTAAGCAGACCATCACCATCTACCCGAATGTGGAAACGGGTGAATTCGTGGCTCATGTTATACCCGAAGCCTTCACGGTAAGGGTTAATGTACCCGGTCATCCCGACATACCCGGTTCAGGACAACAAATCGATTTCGCCACGAAGCTCAGGCCCGATTTCAATGTGTACCAATATACTGATTCATCTAAGGTAGATGATGAGTGGGTCTCAACTCGCTATTCCGACACCGTGCGTTTCAATGCTTCGGCCAAATTCATTAAGCGATATGCCCCCACGGTCCGTATTTCAGAACTCGACAAGAGCGGGAAGGTAAAACCAGTGTTCGGTGACTCCCTGCATATTTCAAAGACCCTGGGCGGTGATTCCTTATTTATTCCGCTCACCGACGGCAGTTCGTACCTCTTCGGGAAACCGGTATTCGAGCAAAACACTGCCAGGAAGCTGAAGGCTGAAGTGTTTGAGTCGTATGCTTATTACGATTATACCGGGAAACGTAAAAACGGCATGCCCGACGATGAGGTTCCCACTAAAGACGCCAGTATTCAATTCACCAATAACCTGGCGGATGAAAACACTGCAACCGTTGAAGCCGACAGCCTGGGTGTGGCCACATACGAATTCAGCGTTGCCGGGCCTGAACTGACGTCGGCTCTACGGAACATTTCAGCCAAAGTATATTACGGCGATGAAGGAACCTCTATTAACTGGAATGACGCATTCTCAGGAATCATCCTGGGAGCAGTGCAAACCGGTCGTGATTTTGTCACCGGCGGTCCCGACAGGGTGTTGACCGTACTACGCGACCCGCCGGGATCGAACAGCTATTCCTATCTTGAGAAAGGCACCACAGTCACCGAATCATCGACCTATACCGGCAGCGCTACCAATGAAGGCAGTGAAACCTGGACCCAGAACCTGGGGCTGGAAGTTATCACTTTCGCCGGTGTCGGTGCAGGTGTTATCACAAAAACCGAAGTTAATAACGGTTATTCTATCGGCATTCAGCACATGGAAACCGTTGGAGGAACCAATTCGAAAGAATCTGTCACCACTACCACTACACGGTTTCAGACCAGTGACGATCCGGCATACGTCGGCCCGGAAGCTGATGTCTTTGTTGGCTATTCCACCAACATATCGTACGGCAGCACTGAAAACGTGAATATCATTTCCAAAACACAATACGCCAGTAACCCTGAAAAATACGAGGTGTATACTGCCATCACACCCTTAGACAGTGATTGGCTGCTCGTTAAACAAACAGGCATTGGCATTTCAGAATCCTTCGCCACCCTGTTCGCCTATCCACAATCGCATATTGAAGATAACCTTATTCCGGGCCTCACTGAACTCAGAAATAATCTCCTCATGCAACCGGGTGAAGCCAATGAGACCACACTGCAAAGTATGGCCGATGCCGAAGATACCGTATTTTATGTCTCCCTCCTTTCACCTGATGATGAAAATTATGGCAAAAGCAATACTGACGGGGCTTTCACGAGTGCCTCGAATCCGTTTAATTTAACCCCTTATGATGGTCCCAGTTACAAAGTAATTTTCCCGCAACGGGATAATTTTACACGAAGCGATACCATCCTGTACCTGAACCAATCGATTCAAAACTGGAAAGACCGACTGGCAGAAAATGAAGAAGCTAAAATCAACGCCGGTTTAATTCAAAACTACTCCTTTCACGGCGGATCACCCATTGAGTATGCTGAGTCCTACTCTCACACAAAAGCCAGTTCAACCAATTTCAGCATCATGATCGGGGCCAATTTCAATACAGAAATCGGGGCCAAAGTCACAGGCAAAGGCTTTAACTTTACCATTGACGAGAACCTCCAGACAGAACATGGCGGTGAGTGGACCAATGCCGGCGAACACTCTGAAGGCAAAGGTTTTGTACTATCGGAGAGCGGCGGAGACTATATAAGTGTTGATGTTCTTCGCGAGGATGCAGATGATAATTCCGGTTCGGATTCCACGCTTACCCACAACGATTTTTATTCCTCCTTCGTATTTAAAACCAAGGCAGGGGCTACCTCCTGCCCTTACGAAGATGAATACCGAACCAGGTATTTCGAAGCCGGCCAGCATGTCATCAACGAAGCGACGAAAAAGATTGAGGTTCCCGAAATCGACGTCGAGAACGACTTCATCGAAAATGTGCCTTCAGGAAAAGTGGCCGATTTCACCCTCTTCCTGCGGAATAATTCCGAGATCAAACAGGACAACTGGTTCACCCTGAAAATCGTTGATGCCGCCAACCCGAACGGGGCAAAATTATCGATCGACGGGGCCCCCATAGGCAACGGCCGCGACTTCCTCGTACCTGCCGGCGAGACGCTTGTAAAAACCCTCGAGGTAGGC
>DASQZK010000807.1:0-2872 GCA_035638735.1 Bacteroidales bacterium | reverse complement strand
TGTGCCACATGATATGGAAGGCCTCAAGAAGCTGATGGGTGGTGGTGAGGCTTTTACCGAACATCTCCAAACCTGTTTCGATGAGGACTATTTCCAGATGTCGAATGAACCCGACATTGCCTATCCCTGGCTTTTCAACTACGCCGGTGGGCAGGCCTGGCGGACGCAAAAAATGGTGAGGGAAATTTTGAGGCGTAACTTTAATAACAGCGCCGCAGGTATTCCCGGTGACGACGATGCCGGCACCATGTCGGCCTGGCTCGTGTACGCCATGATGGGCTTTTACCCCGATTGCCCGGCCTCCAATTTGTACCAGCTGGCCAGCCCGGTATTCGACAAAGTTACCATCAGACTGGAGCAGGCTTACTATCCCGGTAAAACGTTTGTTATCACTTCCCGTAAAAAGCAAGCCGGCGATGTCTTTGCTCACGCCATGCTGCTCAACGGGCTCGATTATAATGAGCATTTTATCACACATCACGATATCGTTTCGGGGGGAATCCTTGAAATGGACCTGGGAAACAGCAAATAAGTATTTGATTCTGTTTATAAACAATACTTTATAAAATTTTGTGATTTAAATGTTTATTCGTATTTTTGCGCCCGTTAGAAGGTGTTGATGACCTAGGGGACTTGAGTCCCCTATTTTGTTACCTGAAAAATGCTATGCTGAATAAAGAGACGTTCGAAAGTGTTGTCAGACAGAGGCTTGAAGAAACAGACATCTTTCTTGTCGAGGTCCAGTTTAAGCCAGGGAATAAGGTCCAGGTTTACATTGACAAACCCGACGGGGTAACTATTGATGAATGTGTTACACTAAGCAGACATATTACCTCAGTTTTCGACAAAGATGAAGAGGACTACGACCTGGAAGTTTCGTCCCCGGGTCTGGATATGGGCTTCAGGGTTGAAGAACAGTACAAAAAATACCTCGGGAAAGAGGTAAAAGTTGTAATGCTTGATGGCAGTAAGTATAAAGGGATTATGAAGGATTATGATGACGGCGGCATCGACCTTGAATATGAAAAAACCGTAAAGGAAGAAGGAAAGAAGAAAAAGCGGGTCATCAAGGATACTATACATTTAGATTTTGAACAGATAAAAACGACCAAAGCGGTGGTTTCTTTTAAATAAGAAATGTAATCAGGAAATGGAAAGCATTAATTTGATTGACACATTTGCGGAGTTTAAGGAACTCAAGAACATTGACCGGGTAACCATGATGAGCGTGCTCGAAGATGTTTTTCGCAGTATGCTGATTAAAAAGTACGGATCAGACGAGAACTTTGATATTATCATTAACATTGATAAGGGCGACTTTGAAATTTGGAGGAACCGTGAGGTTGTTGAAGACGGACAGGTTGAGGATCCCAATTTCCAGATTCCGCTATCGAAGGCAAAACTCATTGACGACGATTACGAGGTAGGCGAGGAAGTGACGGATGAGGTTAAACTCGAGAGTTTTGGTCGCCGGGCAATCCTGGCGCTGAGGCAGAACCTGACCGCCCGGATTCTCGAACTGGAAAAAAATAACGTTTATATCAAATATAAAGATCGTATTGGTGAGATCATCACCGGTGAGGTATACCAGGTTTGGAAACGCGAGATTCTCGTCCTTGACGATGAAGGCAACGAGCTTATCCTGCCCAAGTCTGAACAGATACCTTCGGATTATTTCCGTAAGGGAGATACAATCCGCGCCGTTGTAATCAGGGTTGATATGAAGAATAACAATCCTCTCATCATCCTGTCGCGTACCTCGCCTGTATTTCTCGAGAGATTATTCGAACTCGAAGTGCCTGAGATCTTCGACGGTCTGATCACCATTAAGAAAATTGTGAGGGTGCCGGGCGAAAGAGCGAAAGTAGCGGTTGAATCGTACGACGAACGTATCGACCCGGTGGGTGCCTGTGTGGGGATGAAAGGATCACGTATTCACGGCATTGTAAGGGAATTGAAGAACGAGAATATTGATGTGATTAATTTCACTACCAATGTACAGTTGTTCATCTCCAGGGCTCTGAGTCCTGCAAAGATCAGCAATATTAAGCTCTTTGAAGATGATAAGAGGGCCGATGTACACCTCGAGCCCAGGGAAGTGTCGCTGGCTATTGGTAAAGGAGGGCTGAACATCCGCCTGGCCAGTCAGCTTACCGGCTACGAGATCGATGTTTACAGGGAAGCCGATGGTGAAGATGATGAAGATGTCAACCTCGATGAATTCGTCGATGAAATCGAAGGATGGATCATCGACGAGCTTAAAGCTATCGGCTGCGATACGGCTAAATCTGTTCTTGAGCTTACATCAAAAGAGTTGATTAACAGGACCGACCTCGAGGAAGAAACCATAAACGAAGTGTTGAAAATTTTACGGGCGGAATTTGAATAATTAATAGCTAAAGTTTTAATTTAGCGAATTCGCCAAAACTGGATAATTCTGGGTATGACAGAAAAAAAAGCAATAAGACTAAACAAGATCGCCAGGGAGTTTAATGTCGGGGTTTCCACCATCGTGGATTTCCTGCATAAAAAGGGACATGACATCGATGCCAGCCCCAACAGCAAAATTGCACCTGAGCTGTATGATCTGTTGGTCAAGGAATACAGTTCTGACTTTGATGAGAAGAAGAAGTCCGAGAAATTCAGTCTGAAGAATCTCCGGGAGAAGAAAGAATCTATCTCCATCGACGATGTGGAAGAAGTAACGGAGTCGGAGGATGAAGAAGAGGGATTTCTTGTTAAGGACACCTCTGTTAGCACCCCTAAACTAGATCAGAAACCAGCACCTGAAGAAGTGGCTGAAGAACCTGAGGAAGCTGAAGAGGAGAAAAAACACGTTGGGCCTAAAGTCGTCGGCAAAGTCGACCTTGAT
>DASQZK010000806.1:0-2035 GCA_035638735.1 Bacteroidales bacterium | reverse complement strand
AAGCCTTTCCTTATTGCCCTTTCCGATGACCCTGATAAAACCCTTGTCGAGATACATGTCGGTAATCCGGAGGCCGGTGAGTTCCGATACGCGCAGCCCGCAGGAATACATCACCTCAATAATGGCACGGTTGCGGTGACCTTCGGCTTTACTCAGGTCAATGGTTTCAATCAGCCTGTCGATCTCCTCAACGGTAAGCACGTCGGGAAGTTTGCGTCCAATTTTCGGAGCTTCAAGTAATGCAGTGGGATCGCCGGTTATCCTGTCGTCGATAATCAAATACCTAAAAAATGCTTTTAACCCCGATACCACCCGGGCCTGTGTTCGGGTGCTCATCCCCAGTTCGTTAATCCACTGCAGAAACCGCCGCAGGTCGTCAAGAGTGATCTGGTCGGGACCGGGATTTAAATTCGCGGCTTCAAGGTAGCGTCGAAACTTCAGGATATCTGCGCTGTATGCCTCGATAGAATTTTCGGAAAGTGACTTTTCGAGGCGCAGGAAATGTTGGAAATCACGAAAACAATCGTCCCAGTTCATGTTTATTTAGTTAGCCTTATTATTTACGAAAAAGAAAGAATCTTGTTTTGAAATTGCCCGGATTTTTTTGGGTACTGCCTGTCGGGATATTACTAACCACTTGTTTAAAAGGAGCTGAAATTGCTATTGATCAGAAAAGGAATCAAAACCGTGTGCCGGCTTAGCTTAAGCGGTGGCGCAAAATCAAGTCAAAATAATCCCTGCCTTTACCCAGGAGCCTGCGGGCACGCGGCATTTTGCTCATCCCGTTCTGCGGAATTCCCGTTAGAACGGGGCATGCTGTGGGCTCGCAGGACCCGGTTGACGGCCACCGTGCTGTTCAAATAACCTTAAATGGTTTCTATGTAACTTTTTATTTTTACCGACAATAGTGTTTTTTTGTAAAAAAGTTGCTGGTTTTAAATATATTTGCGACTTTTTATTTTCACCTGTACCGGATAAAACCTATCAGAAAAGTAGCCCGGCGGGAATACCAAAACAATCAGCCCGATGAAGAAAAAAACGAAAATTGTAGCAACCATTTCCGATCTCCGATGTGAACCTGAATTTATCCGGAGTCTTTACAAAGCCGGCATGAATGTCGTTCGACTCAATACGGCTCATCAGAGTCCGGAGCAGACCCTTACCATTATAGAGAATGTCAGATCGGTTTCGGAGAAAATCGCCTTGTTGCTCGACACCAAAGGTCCTGAATTACGGACTGTAGCTATGGATGAGGACATTGATATAACCGAGGGCACCGAGATCCGGCTTGGCGGAGATCCGGAGGGTAAGAGCAGCCACGATCACATTTATGTGAATTACAAGGGATTTGTTGAGGAACTCGAGACCGGGGCCAGCATTCTCATTGATGACGGCAGCCTCGAACTGGTTGTTAAAGAAAAGGCTGGTGACCATCTGGTTTGCAAGGCCATGAACAATGCTGTTATAAAAGGTAAAAAGTCGGTGAATGTTCCCGGGGCAAGCTTTAAACTTCCGGCGGTGAGTCAGAAGGATCGTGAATACATAGAGTTCGCGGCTAAGCACAATCTTGACTTCATTGCCCATTCATTCGTCCGCTCTAAAGAGGATCTTGAAGAAGTCCGCGAAATTCTTGACAGGCATAACAGCCAGGTGAAGATCATTGCCAAGATCGAAAATCAGGAAGGTGTCAATAACCTTGAAGAAATCCTCGATTATTCTTACGGTATTATGGTTGCCCGCGGCGACCTGGCCATCGAGATCCCGTATGAAATGATACCCGGTATCCAGAAGATGATCATTACGAAGTGTATCGAACGCCGGAAGCCGGTAATTATCGCCACACAGATGCTCCACTCCATGATCAGCGAACCGCGCCCTACCCGTGCCGAAGTAAGTGATATCGCCAATGCTATTTACAGCAAGACAGACGCAATAATGCTTAGCGGGGAAACGGCACATGGTAAATATCCCCTCGAGACGGTAAAAACGATGAGTCGCGTTGCCAAAGAGGTTGAAAAAAGCAGGAGTGACATTC
>DASQZK010000805.1:0-2913 GCA_035638735.1 Bacteroidales bacterium | reverse complement strand
GGCAACTTAATGGCATCGGCTTTCTGCTGGAGCCTGTCATAGAGAACAAAACCTTCTTCTGTGCCGATTATGGAGAGGTCCTTGGAAATGAATGTGACATTTTCAAAAGCTTCGAAGAAACTGTTTTCCAACGGCAGAAATGTATTTGAATCACTGAAGACTAACGAATCGTCCCGCATTACTATGGTGGTGAGCCTGCCGCCGGCAAAAATATCGAGTCTGTTCCAGGGATCCCTGATCACTTTTGTAACAAGGCCATTGAGGTGCAACTCACTGTTCCATTTATCATAGGGCTTCATCAGGCCGGTCATATCGTCGTAATCATAAAAGCCCTGCGTGGTAATGAACAAGACCTTATCGTCTACTTTGAAAACTTCGTTGTTTACGTTTGAGGGAAGTCCCTGGCTGATGCCGAAATACTGTACAGCCAGGATACTGCGCAGGTTGGCCGTATCGAGGTCGATCTTGTAGATACCTTTATACCCGTGACTCATCCATAATTGCTGGTTATTCCCGAAAACGAGAATGCGTGAAGACTCGTCAAACCCTTCCAGTTTCCACAGATCAGGCGTGCCGTTTTTAAGGTGAATTGCCCAAAGGCCATTATAGGTGCCCATGATGTAATAGTCCTTTTTCCCGGGGAATGGAACAATTTCCCAGCACCCCTGTATATCGGCTACCTGTTCAAACCTATTCCCCCGTATTCTGTATAGTCCGTTATGATGAAGGCAATAGAGATCGTTTCCCATGGTTGCGAAATTCCAGACCTGGCCCTGGCTGCCTTCCATAAGCCGGAAGTCGGTTTCCCTGTTACCGCCCAGGTCCTGGTAATATACGCCCTGATTGGTGCCCAGGTACAAGTAATGATCGGATATAAAAGAACAATATCCTGTTCCAAAGCCGTCCTCCTTGGTAATCCTGGTGAAAGGCGAATTGATTTCGATGTAGTCGATACCCTGGTCGAGTCCGGCCCAGAGGTTATTCTCGCGGTCGATTGCCAGGCTCAATACCGTGTTGTTTTGCAGTCCTTTCTTGCGGTTAATGATTTTCGAAATGTTACCTAGTTCATCACAAAAGACGATGCCATTTTGGACCGTTCCGAAGATAAAACCTTTTTGCCCGTTTTTAACGCCGGAATACAGGGCGTATTTTTTCAAAACATCATTGACCGGGGTATTCCATTGCATCCATTTCCCGTTCTGAAAGATGAAAATCCCGTTTTTCTGGGTTCCGGCCATCAGGTGGGACCGGGTGTGATTGACGAACCAGATCTCCTTGTCTTTAAAAAAATCGCCGTTTTCCACCAGGATCAGCTGGTCTTGCATCAACACCTTCAGGCCTGCGTTCTGGTCTTCTACATAAAACCGCCCGTTGCTTATATACGAAAACCTGAAGCTGTGCTCCGGTTCCAGACTGCCAAAAAACTTTCCGTCCCTGAAAATCAGTACCCGTTCCACCGTCTGGATAAAGATTTCGTTGTTCATCTCATAAATACGCCATACATCGGTAAAATTGCGGTATTTTTCAGGCACCTTTTCGAGCCACGTCTTATAGTAAAATCCGCCTGACGAATCCCGCTCAATGCTGCCGAAATCGGCAAAGGATCCTGCCAGTACCGTATGATCGGAAAGCGTGCATAGGGAGCGGACAACAGAGCCGTTTGGAATGCCCACCTGGCCCCACTCTTCACCATCGAACCATAACACCACAGCCGTATTGCCGAACCACATCATGTTATTGTCATCCTGGGTAATACACCAGTTCTGTGTACTGGCATGATACGTCTGGCGGCTGTAATGGGTGAGAAAAGGGATGCCTAAATCGCGGATATTACTCCCGGCAAGGGACGCCGTCAGCCATACGGACAGTATAATGGAAAGGAAGTATGGTTTTGTTGTTCGCATTCCGGATGTGCTTCTTGGACACTAATTTAACTATTATTAACTTAAATAGTGCTATTATGTTATGTGACGGTGGTGAATAATTTGGGTTTCTGCGTTGTTTTAGAATGGATTAGGGATTGTTTCAGATTGTTTGAGAATGGTTTAATCGTTCGGATTGGCTAGATCAATAAAGTCCAGGTGTCTGGATCAAAATGTTCGGGAACAAAGCCTGTTTTGTTCTAAACGGGAGCGTGCAAAAATTTTAATCCGCCGTATACGAATGCATAAGAGGGATTAAAATTTTTGTAACAACGCAGTTATCGGACATTATGGACAGACTCTGGCTAAGTCCTGCCAGGGATTTGGAACCTGTCAGGACTCAATCCAATAAGGAATATTGATTACGGGTGCCATGCCACACACTTCCTGTGGGAGTTCACCATAGTCATGGTCACGACACTGGTGATTGGACGTGTTGTTTTGTAATATTTTCTTCTGAATGATTACCGTCATACCTTCAACTCCACGAAGGTTCCAAATAATCCATTCAAAGCACCGACCTGATAATCCCGCCTTCAACCCTGATGGAGGCTCCATTGGTTGCCGATGACAGCGGACTGGCAAAATAGGCAACCGTATCGGCTACTTCTTCAACACCCGCATAACGCTGCAGTAATGATGTGGGCCGTTTATTCCGGAAAAAATCGTTTTCAACCTCTTTTACCGTTTTCCCTTCCGATGCAGCGAGATTATTCAGAAAATCGACGTTGCCTTCCGATTTGGTTGGCCCGGGAAGGATCGTATTTACCGTAACCCCCGTTCCTTTCGTCAGTTCGGCCAGGCCGCGGGCAACAGCAGCTGATGCCGTTTTCGTCATACCATAATGGATCATTTCCCCCGGAATGAATTCGGCTGATTCACTCGAAATAAAGATGATACGGCCACTGTTCTTCCTGAGCATTTGCGGAAAAACATGACGGGATAACCTTACACCACTCATCACGTTGACCTCGAAGAAACGGTACCAGTC
>DASQZK010000804.1:0-5342 GCA_035638735.1 Bacteroidales bacterium | reverse complement strand
GTTGCTGCCCCACAATTTTAATACAAAGCCCCCAACGGCCTCTTTCCCGTTTGCTATCATTGTTCCGCGTTTTATTTCGGAACCGAATTCAATTTTGGCGACCTGGCCAATGGTGATGGGTATTTCGTTTTTTACGACAACAACGATATTTTTAATATCCTGTTTTCCTTTGTCTTCGGGACGTATCCAGCCGAAGCCTCTTACCAGGAATTCCTCACCGGCCCGTTCAATAAAGGATGCTCCTACATTCCTGTTGTTTGATATAAGCGCCTTTCGGATATCACTCATGGTAAGATTGCGGGCGATCAGGGCGTTCATGTCGACGTTCACCTGGAATTGGCGTACATCGCCACCAATTCCCAGCACATCAGTTACTCCCGGAATAGTGCGCAACCTTGGTTTGATGATCCAGTCCTGCACTGTTCTCAGATCCATCAGGGAGTAACTGGTATCCTTGTCTACTTCGATGGTATACATCATGACCTGGCCCACACCGGTGGTCAGAGGGCCCAATTCCGGCGTGCCCAGTTCTTCAGGAATCGCCTCTTTTGCTTTGGCAAGACGTTCGTTTACCAACCTGCGCGCAAAATAGATGTCGGTTCCTTCTTCAAAGTAGACGTTAACACGTGAAAGACCAAAAATGGACGTACTTTGAACCCTCTCAATACCGGGCAGACCGTACATAGCTATCTCTACGGGGTAACTTATCTGCGTCTCAACGTCAACAGGTGAAAGCCCCGGGCTGGAGGTAAATATCTGCACCATTGGCGGTGTGGCATCCGGAAAGGCATCGATGGGAACATTCCTGTATGACCAGTAACCCACTGCAGCAATGGCTATGGCAATAAGGAAAACCATAAACCGGTTGCGCAGCGATAAATCAATAATTTTATCTATCATGACATTTCTTGCTTTAATCGGTGAGTAGTCGGTCTGCTGTTAATGATGGTGGGCTGCACTTCTTGAGCCGGAGGTCAGGACCGACATAAGCTCAAAAGCACCATGGGTGACAACCGGTTCACCTACCCTGATATTCCCGGCAATTTCTATCCACCCGTTGTTTTCCTTGCCGGTACTTACTTCTATTGGCATGAAACTGCGGTCTTCATCCCCTGGCACGAATATTACTTTTTTATTATCAACTGTCTGGACTGCGTCGACGGGGACAATGGGCATGTCGGTATCTTTATGGCTTTTAATATTCCCCGTACCATACATGCCATCTTTGAGCAGGCCGTCGGGATTATCTATTGTTGCACGTATCTTCAGGGTACGTGTGCCCTGATCGAGGGCATTGGATATCCAGTCGACTTCCCCTTCAAACTGTTTTCCCGGGAGGCTCTTAATGGTCAGTACGATTCCCTGTCCTTTGCGGATATTGGCTATGTCACTTTCATAAGCATCTGTCATAAGCCACATCTCACTATTATTAACGATATGAATAGGTGTGCTCTCAGATGAAAGTGTTTGTCCGGGTGAGAGGTTACGTTCCTGGACAATACCCGAAATCGGACTCTTCAACACGAAATATGACAACGGGTAATCATTCTTTCCAACACGTTCTGCCGGTATGCCAAACAATTTCAGGGTTTCTTCTGCCGATTCCAGTTCAGCCTTTGTATGATCGAACTGCGATCGGGCCTGCAGATATTCCGACGCACTGCTGATCTTTTCCTCGTACAGCTTTTTCTCCCGCTTATAGGCTTCCTGTTCGGTTTCAAAACGGGACTTCAGACCGAGGTATTCAGCTTTGATCCGGCCAAGTTCAATACTGCTCAGCGATGCCAGGGACTGACCTGCCGATACGTGTTGTCCGAGATCAACCATGACCTTCTCAACTTTGGCGGTAATACGCGGTCCGATCCGTACCGTATTGTCGGGAACAAACATTACTGTGGCAGGGCGCTGGATTTCGGAGTCGACCGTACCGCCGTTTAGCGGCTTAACCACAATTCCCATTTGTGACATGTGGGCTGCAGTCAGTTGGACTTCACCCGCATGCCCTGGTTCATCATGAATCTCACTGGAGTGAGATGCACCCTCAGGATTTTCTGAATGCTCTGTGTCTCCTGAATTTTTACAGGATGAGAAGGTGAAGGCGATCAGGGCGGCTACTATGAATAGTATCTTTTTCATCGTTCAGATTGTTTAAATTTTGATCAGTGTTGTTATTGTAAAATCGTTTGATTCGATGCTTTTTCGAGATCTGCCACGCTGATCTTGTACCGGGCTATGGCATCGATGTAGTTTTTATTGATCATGATCAATGATTGCTGGGCATCCAGGACTTTGAGGTAGTCCACTTTGCCCTCCTCATAGCTGCGCAGGGTCATTTCATATACATCCTGTGCTCTGATCAGAAGATCGCCAAGATATTTCTCAACCTGTTGCTTTGCAGCCATTACCTGCGAATATGCATTCTTTATCCGGGCAGAGAGAATGATCTTTTCATCCTGAGCCCTGTACCTGGCCGCTTCAAGATTTCCCCTGCCCTGAACAACGTCACCTTTTTGATTAACAGGAAACCAAAGCGGGAGGGTAATCCCGAGAGCGACACCGTGGAATTTCTCACCTGCGATTTTTTGAAGGAAGTAGGAACCTTCTATCGACGGCAGGTAAGTTCCCTTTGCCAGGCTCAGGTTTCGCTCCGCCATTTTCTGATCCATTTGTACAATCAGAAGTTCCGGGTGACTGCCCATGGCGTGCTCTGTCAATTCATCAAGGTAGAGGTGTATTGGTTGGTATACCAGGCTGTCGCTCGCATTGACCGATAAGTCTGCCGGGAGTGCCAGCAACGCCCCAAGGTTGGCAACCGCGGTTTGAAAGTCGCTCGTTGCCATGGAGAGTTCATTCTCAATATTAGCCAGGGCAAGCTGTGCGCGCGATACTTCGAGGTAAGGCGCCTTCCCTGCATCAAACCTCGACTCGGCCTTGTTCAGGAATTCTTTTGCCAGATCGATGACCTGTCTTGTCAGGACCAGTTTTTCGCGTTTGGCCAATACCTGGTAATATGATTTCTCAATTTCGGTGCGTACGGTCAATCTCGTGTTTTCATAGATTAAGCCTTCACGCCCGATATCCAGACTCCCTAATTTTTTCCTGTGTACATAATTTGTCGGAAAATCGAGCGACTGGCTAATGGAAAAATCGCGTTCACCATAAGCACTGACGGAATTTCCGTTTGGTATCTCCGACCATGCTCCCGACACAAACGGATCATCAATACCGAGACCGGATATGGCCCGCCCCTTTGCCACGGTGAGTTCTTTTTCAGATGCCAGTATCCTTAAATTTGCCCGCAAACCAAGCTCGACAGCATCCTGCAAAGAGAGCAGGGTATCCTTTTTCTGAGCATTTCCAGTATTGAATAAAAAGAGTAAGCATACGCTTAACACTAAAAAACGACGTTTCATAAGATTCACGATTTAGTTGTAAACCGGCGGGCCTCATTTTTATAACCCATTATCAATTGCAGACAAGAGATACATCTTTCCTGCATTTCATGAGCATTGTCTGTGACCATGCTTATAAAACCGGATTTACGTATCAAGCTCCGTATGATAATCTTGTTTTACGGTTCCTGGTTATTTAAATTTTGGAATGATGATGCATCAGGAAGTGAGGGGTAAATCCAACGAACTGTTGATTTTACCGGGTGCAGCCTTCTCAGGCACTTTTCCTGAAGGAAACGGGTGTAATTGATTTGGGTGGGATGAAGAAATCAAACAATTCGTCGCTGACAAAATTTACGATAAGTTCAGGAAATTCCAATACTTCTTTTTCAGGGGCGAAAAACGCTACCGGGTTGGAAATAGTAAAAATAGCCTGGCAACACTGGCAGGAGCAGAAGGGAGAACAATGCCCTGGACCATGATGATGCTGGTGTTGCCGGGGTGTATCTGCCGACAGCTCTGTCTCATGAAATGCATTGTGGAACGGTTTGTCAATGCATGGCTCTGACAGGAGGACGATAATAACAACAGATAATATGTATGCAGTAAATTTCATTTCACAACCGTAACCGCAAATATAACAAAAACTTCCTATCCCCGATGAGAACCTAAAGTCGTTTATAACGGAAATGCTATTTCTCAGTCTCTTCGCTCATTACCAATGACAAGTATCAGTAAAATACTGTGAATATGCAATTTGTAATTTAAACAACCTAAACAACCTAAACAACCTAAACTATCCTCGGCTACCACTCGGTCCCCTGGCAGGGGAAGTAGCCGCACATACCAATGACGAGTATCTAAAACATACTGTGAGTATGCAACTTGTCATCTCAGCTTTACGACTCAGCCCGACCAGGGTTTGGGCTTCGGAATGGCAAGACCCTTATAGTGATGTAGGGGCGCGTCTCTCACAACTACAAAGGGTCTTGCCACACAGCGTCCCCTACAATACTACAAATGGACTCGCCACACAGCGCTTCCCTGCGACAAATGACTTTTCTCTAGAGACTTGACCATCGTATTCAGTGACATCCGCAAGGGATGTTTGATTCATTACCAGGCTGGAATACGAACATTTTATGACCGGTGTATTGTTTAAGTTAACAGAACGTATTGACAAATGAGTAAAAAACTTAATGTCCCTTCTGTATGGGCGCTGGCCGCCGGCGGCATGGTCGGCGGAGGTATTTACACTGTTCTTGGTGTGGTTATCGCCTCATCGGCCCAATGGGCCTGGCTTGGTTTCTTAATAACCGGCTTTATTGCCCTGCCATCGGCTTACAGTTATGCCAGCCTGTCCAATGTTTTTTCAAAGGGTGGGGGAGCCTTCTCTTTCCTGGAAGGGGTAAATGACCAGAAAACAGGCGGAAATATTGCCTGGTTGCTGATCATTGGTTACGTATTAACGATCTCGGTATATAGTTATGCCTTCGGGCATTATCTCTCGTTTGCCTTCCATGGCGGGCCGTTAATGACGCGTCTCCTGGCAGCCGGCATCATGGCAGCTCTTATTGTCCTCAATCTCTCCGGCGTGGGGAAGATGACAACAGTTGAGGTCATCATTGTCTCTTCCAACCTGCTTATCTTGCTGGCCCTTGGTATATTGGGACTCGTCCATTGGGACACGCACCAGCTTACTGCCGGTGTTACACCAAAACCTTTTTGGACCGCATTCATTGGTGGGGCAGCTATTTTTATGGCCTATGAAGGCTTTCAGCTTCTGACCTATGAATATGATAAGATCAGTAATCCCAAAAAGATTTTTGTTCCTACCATTGTTTCGGCTGTTATTTTTGTAATCATCACCTATATTGTTGTTACCCTTGGTGCCGTCATGCTCGGAGGAGCGTTTGACCTCGTTCAGTACAAAGAGATCGCTCTTTCAAT
>DASQZK010000803.1:0-3270 GCA_035638735.1 Bacteroidales bacterium | reverse complement strand
ACATTCTGCCAGTATTTCATTATCTCTTCCGATCCACAAAAAACAGGGCCGAAAGGAGTCTCGTAATAAAGGGCATCTTCACTAAAAAGAGATTTTGCCTCACCAGGCGATCCTGATTCCCAGGCGTGTTGGTATTCATCAAGCCATTGACGGAAGTGGGAATTGGTGAGATCATAGTCGTAGTTACGCGAGCGGGGAAGTTCCATAAGCCTTGATTTTATTGTTAATAGATGCTCAAATACGCATTGCTCCAATTATTTGAAAGTCCACAATTACGTAAGTCGTTGTCTGTTAATAAACAAGAGATAAGCCAACTGGTTCAACCAACCGGTCTCCCTGTTGAATGCCCGGGCTGCCGGTCTAATTCCATTCACAATGTTGCATTTTAAACGGGTTAAATGTATTTTTCGTGAGATTTGTAAAATGATATGCGCCAAACCCAGATCCTGCTTATCTTGTTTTTCCTGTTTCCCATGGCAAAAGCCCAGGAAGGTATTCATCACGGACTTTCTTCCGGAATCAGGTATCATCATGGTTTTATGCTTCCCGAATACCAGTTCATCAATTACCTTGTAAATGAGCCTGTCAGGGCTGTCGAGCTTAGCGTATACCATCAGACCGCCGGCAAAACCGAGTGGGAAAAGCTATACCGCTACCCCGATTATGGTTTGTCGTTGATGTATTCAACCCTGGGCAACCACAATGTTTTTGGCGAGTATATGGCAATCTGGCCCTGGTACCGGATTCATTTTATCGATAGTCCTAACTTTTCACTGCATTATCGTTTAGGCGTAGGATTGTGTTACGCCAGCGAAATTTTCGATCCGGTTGAAAATTACCGGAACAGGGCCATCGGCTCGCACCTGAATATCTTTTTTAACCTGGAGGCAGGCACACGAATCCGGTTATATGATAACCTATGGCTGACCAATGGAATCGGATTCAGCCATTTTTCAAATGCCAATCTGAAAGAACCCAACTTCGGTTTGAATGATCTTTCATTCGTTGCGGGATTTGACTGGTCACCATCAACAAGAGACCAAAGAACCTCCGGTACTATTCCCCCTGTTGAACACCGGACCGGCTATTACGTTACCCTGTCGGCTGCACCAAAGCATAAACGATCGTTTGAAGGGAACCGTTACCTGGTTTCGTCGCTCGCTTTTGACGTTCATTACCGTGTTTCTCACAAGCTCAGGATCGGTGCGGGTGCTGATTTCTTTTATGATTCATCGGTGAAAGTGGAAATGGAAGGCAGGAATAACGACGGTTACAGGAAACAGGACGATTACCAGTCGGGGCTGCACCTGTCGCAGGAATTCATCTACGACCGGCTATCGCTGATATTACAGGAAGGGCGCTATTTCTTCCTTGGAGATATGGTTACCGGTCAGAAAATATATACAAGGGGCATTATCCAGTTCAGGTTTACGAATCATCTCATGGCCAGGTTATCGATGAAAACCCATTTTTTTATTCTCGATCACCCCGAACTGGGTATCGGTTATTGTTGGTAAAAACACGTTATCATGAAACGAATGACAAGGTTCGGCCTGTTCTTATGTATTCTTCCGTTGATATGGTTATTTGCCGCCTGTGAAAGGACCGGGGAAGATGAATACGTTGAAAAATCGTTTACCCTGCCGGCTTTTGACACACTGAGGATTGCAGGGCCTGTGAATGTTTACCTTTCAATGGATACGGCCAACTCGATGATCGTCAGTGGCTCGCCTGTTATTGTCGATAACGTGAAGTACACGATCGATAATGGCACCCTCACCCTGGAAAGTACCTATCAGTATAAAATGTTCAAACCGGCATCGAATAAAGCCGGTATTTTTCTTAACCTGGCATCGATAAGCCGCATTGATATCGCAGAATCGTGCGGGCTGAAAAGCGTTGGAATTATCAGGACCGGAGAGCTGGGACTGGTGGTGATGGCAAAATATGCAGATGTCGATCTGGAGGTGGATTGTGCGTCGTTTTACTACTGGGATTATTCGCTGTCGGGAGGTATGGTCCGGCTTGCCGGTGAAACCGGGACACTCCGGATCTGGAATTTTTCGCTTATGACGGTGGATGCCGGCGGACTGACCTCTGACAAAGCCATCATCGAGAATACGGCCCGAAGTCCTTGCTACATCCGGGCTATAAAGGAATTGAAATACAGCATCTTCGGACAGGGTGACATTTACTATTTTGGCAAACCGGATAGTATCAAACGTGGCAAGGTCACATCCTCCGGCCGGCTGATACAGGCTGATTAGATCAGCCTTTAACCTGGCATCCGGGACAGAAATAAGTCGACCGGCCACTCACGGTAATCTTCCTGATCTTCCCGCGACAATCAGGACAGCTCTCCCCTTCCGAACGGTGAGGCAGGAGGTAATGATCCGGAAGATCGTCCGGATTAGCCTTATGATTGATGGCTGTCCTGAATACCCGCTGGATCGTATTAAAAAGGGATTTCATCTTGTTTTCGTCGAGGTCCTGGATCTTCGCCCCGGGATGCAGTTTTTCCTGGTACAGCACTTCATCGGCATAAATATTCCCGATTCCCGATACATGCGACTGGTCCATCAGCGCTGATTTAATGTTGCCGCGCTTATTTTTCATCGCTTTCATGAAATCGTCAAAACCAGAATCATAGACGTCAATGCCGAGGTCGTTATCTTTTGAATAAGCTTCAATGTCATCAATGATATCGATCTTTCCCAATTTACGTTTTGAAATATAGGCCAGGCTGTGGTCATTGTCGAAGTCGAGGATAAGTTGTGCATAATCAGGCTTATCGTCCCCGGCCTTGAAGTACACCAGGTAACCGGTCATGCCAAAATGCATAACCATGTAGCGGTCACCGGCCCTAAGAAAAAGGTATTTCCCTCGACGCTGTGTGCCTGATAATTCCTTTCCTTTTAAGGATGTTGTGATCATCTGCTTCGAGGTTTGCAACACCCTCGAATCGAAATATTCAACGTCTTTGATCTTCTTATTCAGCGCATGCTTTTCTGCATATTGTCTGAATATTTCAACGTCTGGTAATTCTGGCATGATAGGTACATTTTGGAATGATTGGATTAACAATAAAATCGGATCGGCATTTATAAACGTTCCATTTTTTCCCGTGCATTTTTCAACCCGGTTTTATGCCTGTGGAAATCTTTCCATGGATCATTTTTATTTCCCAGTCGACGGAAAATATTATCGTATGTATAGGTCGTTGCCGTGACATCGCTGTTTCCGATCTCGTTCCAGTCGAGAGGGGTCGCA
>DASQZK010000802.1:0-2974 GCA_035638735.1 Bacteroidales bacterium | reverse complement strand
TTGATACCGTGAAGGAAGGGAGCGTGCTCTTTATCTATTTTCCCGATCCCGATTACCTGTCCGGGTCAGAACTGTTGGATAAAAACCTGGTGACCTCCTTCAAGGCGGATCATTTGTAGCACATAAGATCATAGTTGCTTTATGTGTGTTCGCATAAGCATCATTCTATTTCCCCCAACCTCATCTCATTAAAATAATCCTTTTTTCGGCCGGACACCATCATGGCCGTCAGACAAATTCCACACCTCCGTCCTGGAAACCACAGGCGACACATAAAAGGTGTTGTGTGGTGTTTTACCCACACATGTACATCTGCCGTGTTAAAAATTTCTACATTCTCAGCGACAGATGACAGCCATGACTTTGATATGCAGTCTAAACTAAATCTTACCCAACGGTTAAGACGGCAGCGCTGTAATTAAAATCAGATGAGCGTTTCCGGGCTTTATTACCGGAACAAGACGCTTCGAAAACGGCAACTATCTAAATAGAAGGACAATATAATCGGGTTTGATTTTTTGAATTTCATGGATTTTGTTCATTGTATGCGTAAGAAAACAAGGGACGAAATAATATGAGAAATAAACAAGTTCTGCTATATATACCTGTTTTATTAACCATTGTAATAACTTTTTCGCTGGTTTGGGAACAAGTTTACGGTAAGAGCCGACCGGTTAGCGTATCAAGTGAAATGTATCCTGTTAATCCTGCTGTGCCCGATAGTTTCTGGATACATTACTATGTAAAGCATCCGTATGTCAGCACGGAATTGAATAATGAATTGAATGAATTTTATGCCGGGAGGGATTATATACCGGCATGGTTCAGTAACGGACACCTTTCGGCAAATGCAGGACGATTTTTGGCCATTCTTGAAAACAGCATGGTTGACGGACTCGACAAGGATGATTATTACTATGGCAAGATACAATTCATGGTGCAGCAACTCGGAAAAAAAAACTGGATGACCGATGGCCATTCAGCTGACAGGGCCGACATAGATATCCTTTTAACCAGCTCATTTTTAGCCTGGTCTCACGATCTTCAGTTTGGCCATACCACCCGGAATCTCCGCGACAACATGGTATACCAGACATTGCAAAGCCCTGATTATGTGGCTAATCTAAACGAGGCTTTGAAGACAAACAATTTTCAGGGCATTATTTCTGATTTACGGCCCCAGAATCCACAATACACTCTGCTGTCCACCGCACTTGTTTCACTGGAGAATGAAAATCAAACGGGCAACCCTATAAAAATTTCCTTTAAAGGAAAACTATTACCCGGTGATACTTCGGAACGTATTCCTGTGATACGACAGCGGCTGCAAATCACGGGTGATTATCTGCTATCCGGCCCAACATCAGATTCACAAATATATGACAGCGATCTTGCTATGGCCGTCAAGGCTTTTCAGAAGCGGTTCGGACTCGATCCTGACCGGATCATTGATAAGGCAACCATAGCAGCAATGAACATAAGCCCAATTAATATGATTGAGAAAATACGGGTGAACATGGACCGTTTGAGGCAGGTGCCGGTGTCGCTTAACAGGAAAGCTGTTGTAGTCAATCTTCCTGATTATACTCTGAGTTATTATGATCACGGACATATCACCGGAAAAATGAAAGTCATCATCGGAGATCTCGAGAATAACACCCCAATGCTCGACGATACGATTGAATACATTGTTTTCAGCCCAAAATGGAAAGTGCCTGAGAGAATCTCGGTCGAGGAAATAGTGCCCAAAATCAGACAGGATACGGGCTATTTAAACAAGCATCACTATGAACTGTACCGGGGCAGGCACCGCGTCTATCCTTCTCAAGTGGACTGGAGCCGCGTGGATAAAGACAATTTCCCTTTTCGCATCGAACAGGAGCCGGGACCATTCAACGCTCTTGGCAGAATAAAATTCATCTTCCCCAATAATCGCAGTATTTATCTTCACGATACGCCGGCTTCCTATTTGTTTGCCCGGGAGAATCGTCATTTCAGTCATGGATGCGTTCGCATAGAAAAACCTAAAGAACTGGCAAAATGGATGCTCAGTGATAATGAAAGTGACGTTATCGACAGTCTGAATAATTATATGAAGCGCGATAAGCCGAAAGTCATCTATCTGAAAAAAAAGATACCGGTTTATTTCCTTTACTCAACCACCTGGGTTGATGATGACGGCCGTCTTAATTTCAGGAAAGATATTTACGGACTCGACCGGTTGCGGAAAGACGACCTCGACACCACCAACTTGCCGGGTGTAATCGATGACTATAATCAGCCTACCTCACCGAAGAGAAATGCTCTTACTGCCAAAGCAGGTTATCAGGATCACTGAGAGCACCTCAAGACAAACGCTTTCTTCAACCGGCATTTTACGCCCTGCTGTATGGAATGTAAAACAAGCAGATCTGTTTTATAAATTGGTTCTCCGGAAGTGTTAGTGTGTAATAAATACGCATTAAGTGTATAAAAATTACACACAGCGCTCGATTGATTCGGAAAAAAAATGGTCATACATAAAGACATGCTATTTTACCGTACACTGAATGCTTTCTGTTATGACATGAATGAGAACCCATGGCGGACAGGCTGTTCCTGCCAGAAAACCGTGAATGGGACTCGTTTTTTTAATAACCGGGGATAAGCCCTGTTTTTCTTTTTTTTACTGAGTCTTTCCCCTTTCTCCTTTAACTTTACAAAACTGTTGACTCACCATATAAAAATAATCACTAATTTCACAGCATCAGGAGGGTACTATTTTATTCCCGGGTCTTTAACACGCATGGCAGTATAAATGCCATGCTAAGACTACACCGGTGAAGGTACGGGAACCGTGAATCGTCACCTTGAAAATTATATATAACAGAAGAAAGCAGTATGCCAAAACTGTCTGTCGTCATCATCACCTATAACGAGGAGAAGAATATTGGGCGCTGCCTTGAATCTCTGCGTGACATTGCCGATGACATTG
>DASQZK010000801.1:0-7571 GCA_035638735.1 Bacteroidales bacterium | reverse complement strand
GCTCCAATGGTGAGAAAAATGCCATCAATGTAGGTCAGGGTAAAATCAAACAAGATTTGGCAAGCACCGTTCGGATCACGGACGACTATGTGCCTTCCGGCAGCTATAAATTCACAGTGACTGATGCCAGTGGGTTCAAAGCCGGCGACTTTGTGATTGTCAAGAAAACCGTCAACCAAAAATGGATCGACGACCTTGGCGTGGGGGAGCGTCTCCGTCATATTCGTGGCGGGAAAGAAGGTTCGAATAAACACCCCTGGAAGCCGGAGTCATACCAGTTCACGCACTTGCGAAAAATTGCCAGGGTGGAGGGTAATACGATCACACTTGACGTGATGATGCCGCAGTCGATCGCAAAAGAACATGGCGGTGGAGAAGTATTTAAAGCGGATGTGTCTTCTCTGGCGACCGAATGCGGCGTGGAGTCACTTCGTGTGGTCTCTGACTATGACACCACGGTGGAGGATACAGGCAAAAAGGCTAACTTCCTGAATTTCAGAACCGGGATCTCTGTCAGTAATGCCATGGACAGTTGGGTGCGGGGTGTGACTATGAAACACCTGTATTTTTCAGCGGTTACGTTAGGAGATGGTTCGCGTCAGGTTACCGTACGCGATTGCAAGTCCCTTGAGCCTGTGGGACCATATCATGGAGGCTTTCGTTATGCTTTCTGTATCGGCGGTGGTACCGGCCATTTGGTTTACAACTGCTATTCGGAGGATGGACGCCACGATTTTGTAGGTGGGTCAAGGGTTATGGGTCCTTTCGCCTTCGTAAATTGCACTGCGGTCCGTGGTGAACAATCCGAACCTCACCACCGTTGGGGCACCGGCATCCTTTACGATAACGTCACCACGAAAGACGGAAACATTGCTGCGATCAATCGTGGAGATTCCGGTAGTGGCCATGGCTGGGCTGCAGACAACACGATGATTTGGAATTGTAATGCGCGTAATATTATCGTCTTCGACCCCGAAACGGAAGGAGAAAATAACTTCGCGATTGGTTACACGGGTGATAAAACAGAAGGATCCGATCCCGGTGGCGTCAAGTATGCCAACACCCGTTCAGGCTATTGGGGCACACCTCATGAAGGAAAGTTTTATGGCTACGCGCTGATGGGCAACGGCTATATCGAGAGCCCGTTCGCACCGGTTAAGCCCCGAAGCCTGTTCGCGCAGCAGCTGATCGACCGTATCGGAACTGAGCAGGCAATGCGCGTACTGAAAGATAACAAGGATGCTGATTCCAGAATTCTTTTTGAAGATTCTATGACCGGGGACTGGAGCGAAAATTGGTTCCTCGACGGAAAAAAAGCCACGCTCCGCAATACGGCTAAGGGTCTGTTTTTCTCTGCCGGTACAGTGACTAAACGCGATGACCCAAAAGAGTACCACGCCCATCATGCAGTGCTTTGGACAAAAAAAGAATTTGAGGGCGATATCAAAATCAGCTATGAAATGTCCAGGGTTGACAGTAGCAACTATGGCACCACCCTGCTTTACATCCAGGCTCAGGGAATTGGCACTCCTCCATACTTGAAGGATATTACCGCATGGAATGAACTACGTGAAATTCCCAACATGGCAACCTACTTTACGTATATGGACCTCCTCAGCCTCAGTTTCCGTGAGAACCTCCGTTGCAGACGTTATCCCCTGCGGGATGAAAACCTTGAACAGTACTCCGGAAATGGATATATTGAACCGATGGTTGATTACAATTTTGAAAAAATCCTGCCGGGAAAAACCTATCTGGTGGAGGTGGAAAAACGGGCTGCCTCGCTAAGGCTTCGTTTGGTGGAGAAGGAGAGCCGGAAACTCTTGATCGACCATACCTGGGACACAGACAACATACCGGAAGTTATGGAGCCTAAGCAGATCCAAAAGGGTCGCATCGGCCTGCGTCACATGTCCACCCGGCAGTTTATATACAGAAATTTTAAGGTTGAATCTCTTGTTCCGGAAGGTCCGGGAAACTGCAATCTGAAGGACGGCGCCGGAACCGCACAGACCTATGCACGATTCGTGCCCGAGCGCAAAGACGACTTTGCCTGGGAAAATGACCAGGTCGCGTTCCGTGCCTATGGTCCCGCTCTGCGTGAAAGCACTGAGAACAGCGGAATCGATGTCTGGCTGAAACGTGTCAACTATCCCATAATCAACAAATGGTATAAGGAAGCCGAAGTTGGCAAATCCTACCATGAAGATCACGGCGAGGGCCTCGACAACTATCATGTTGGTTCCAGCGCCGGATGTGGTGGCACCGGCATCTGGCTCAACGGTGAGCGCGAACCCCTTGAAACCTTCACCGACTACAAAGTGATCGAAGTCAGTCCGGAGCGTAGTCGCTTCAAACTCATTTATGAACGAAAAATTGACGGTGTTGTCTATGGCGAAGAAAAGACCATCACCATTGAACCGGGCAAACATCTTTTCCAGGTAGAATCTGTTTTCTTGAAAGATAAACAACCGGCCGCAAATTTGCCGGTCTGCATCGGGTTGACTACCCACGACGGTAACGCTGAAGCATTTTTCAACCAAAACGAGGGCTGGATCGCGACCTGGGAGTCGCTCGGAGATAGTGAACTCGGTACGGGTGCCAGGATGGACCCCGCAAAACTCGATTCGATTGTGATGGTTGATAGAAAAAAGAAGGATGCGAGCCATATCTTCCTGGTTGCGAAAACCGATACAGAGGGGCGGATAAGCTATGAAGCCGGTTACGGGTGGAAGAAGGCCAGGAAGATAACAACACGGGAAGAATGGATTAACTACCTTTCTACCAGATGTATAAAGTAAATTCAGAACTTTTGGGATGCTAAGGCAGATATCGTCCACTCTCAAGAGCAATATTTTGATTACAGTGATTTTTCTGGTTACTGTAGCGTGCAGAGAAAGGGTAAAAGAATAGTACACTTTTCATTATGTTTTTGAATATTTCCTTCATGAATTTAAAGTAAATCATTCATAATGAGCCAACTGACATACCTATCCTCTCAACCAGATTATAAACTTATCAGTCCAAGTGGTACACAATCAAAAGATATTGGGAAAGATTCAAAATTCGATGCATACTAAATCATTTAATTTTATTGTTCATAAATGAGCTCCGATTTTACGTTTTATTAATAATGCATTAACAATCGTTTTTGCAATTCTCTTTAAGATTGAAAGGCTAACCGGAAAGAGCAAGATGCGAGGAGTGTCCCGAAAAAGGGAAAGATAAACCAATACCAATGATATAAGAATATATTCCCGATGAAGCTGGTATGTAATCTGCTGGATTCATAGGAACGAAAACAAGTGCGAAACTTTAATTATTATGAGTAATTACACGATAAGAAAATATTCAATAGTTCTCTTATTACTTTTAACAGCGAATCTGCTGAATAGTTGTAAAAAAGAGCTGAATAAGTATGACAGACCCGAGTGGCTGAAAGGGAAAGTATACACGCAAATGCTTGACATGCCTGAATTGTCAACCTTCTGCCGGTGTTTAGAACTCACGGGTTATGATGAGGTGATTAATACATCAGGCAGCTATACGGTTTTTGCACCGTCGAATGAGGCTTTTGATGCCTTTCTATCAGCCAATCCAAATTACAGTTCCATTGAAGATATACCGCTGCCGGAGCTGAATCGCATTGTTAAATATCATGTTGTACAGGATCCCTGGACAAAAAGTCAGTTAAAAAAACTTGATATCTACGGTTGGATTGATACCATGGATATTAAAAACAATGTAGCGAGAGGATTCAAGCGCGAAACGTTGTTTAAAGAGAATGACCGTAAGTATGGTATAAAATGGGAGTATGGAAAAGGAACTGTCATTACAGATACGCTTGAGGCTGATCTGGTAAGAAGGGTAGCTACCGATTCAAGGAAATATGCACCTATATTTTATTCCGAATATTTTACGGTCAATGACATTCCCAGCTCCGATTACCAGTTTTATTTTGACAGGCCGTTTGATCAGGAGGATGATCTTTATTTTGCGGGCGCAAAAGTAACGAGCGACGAAAATTTTGCTGAGAATGGTTTTGTTTACATTATTGATGAAGTCATCACTCCTTTAAGGAATGGTTATGAAATATTGGGTGACAAAACGGGTGATGATTCTTACAGTAATTTTCTGGCTTTGATAGATGAATTTCCGAAATTCTCATTCAACCAGGAAAAAACGAATCAACAGGAAGGCGTTGACCAGGGACTTGAGGTTGATTCACTATTTGATTTAACTTTTCCGGATTTAGTTTTTGATTTAACCAGTGAACTAACCAAGCCCCCCGCCGGCAGTTATGGTTTGCCATCTAATGTCACTGTCAGGTATCATCACGGACTTGTTGCACCTACCGACCAGGCAATGGATGATTTTATCAACGAATATTTTAAAGTACCGGGAGGCTGGGGTTCTTTAGAGGCTGCACCAGGTAACATACGACGAATAATTGCCAATACCCACATGTCTCAATATGAAATCTTTCCCACATCCTTTAAAGATGGATTTTTAAACGGTGAAAGGGATATTGTCACTCTTAACTCTTCGGATATTGTTCATAAAGAATTTGGTAGTAATTGCACTTTTATTGGTGTAAACAAAGCAATTGTTCCGCGTGCTTTCAGTAGTGTCACCGGACCGATATATCTCAGGCCCGGGTATTCCAAAATAATGAATGCGATTGAGCAAACCGGAATCTTACCGCTTCTTAAAAAACCGAATAATAATTTTTCATTTTTTGTTGAATCCGATTTCAATTCTTCAAGAGATTCTTCATTGGTATTTGAGGAACTATATGGGAAATTTTATGCGTTTCTTCTTAGTGATTATGGCGAAGCTGTTCAGACAAGATATACACGGTCGAGTTTAAGGAACCTGATACTGAACCATGTATGCAACACTCAGCCAGACCGTCTTGCGCGGAAGGAATTTATACCCAATCTTGCCGGGACACATTTGATTTTTAATAATGAAACCGGAGAAGTCAGCGGTACCGCTCCCACAACTGCAGGATATGGAGGCAGTGAGCCCGTTCAGGCAAATCCCCAGGTTTTAAGTACAGGAGATAATGGAAAGACATACGATATTCCAAACTGGTTTTCATTTTCCGGCTTGAATATGTTTGCCCAAATCTCAAATCATTTTCCAAAATTTCACGCCCTCCTTAAGAAGGCCGGTTTAACACTAGACAAACTGGAAAAATATTCTTTCATAAATGAAACGGATTATTATACGGTTTTTGTCCCAAGCGATGCTGCAATAGATGCGGCAAATCTTGATTCGATTCCTGTCCAGGAACTGGCTCAGGTACTCAAGCTGCATTTTGTTCAGGGTGAACTCATCTTTACAGATGGGAAAATCACCCCGGGCCTTTATGAGACCATGCGTATTGATGAGAGTTCAACCCAGTACACAACCGTTTACACTAAAATAAATATTAATCCGGGCATTGATAATATCCAGGTCATCGGTAAAAATAATTCAGTATATGCCACAGTCAATGAATCGGAAAATACCAACATTATCGGGTCAACTGTAGAGCCACCTGAGGGGGATGCTGAAGAGATCTATCCAAATACATTGGATAATGCTGTAATCCATGAAATAAGCAAAGTATTAAGTGCAGATGAGGTAGGCCAATAAGATTGAAAGATCACCATTATTTGAAAATACAGAATAAAGAAATGAAAAACCGCAAAATATTAGTAATCGTTGTATTATCACTTTTTTATTTTTTGGACATAGCTGCGCAGGGGAAATCCATTATTAGAGGCCGTGTCATTGATAAAAATGATGGTTCCGCTGTCATTGGGGCGACTATTATAGAATACGACGATAATGAGCGTGTTATTGGAGGTACCATTACCAATACTGACGGGGATTTTATTCTTGAATTGAAAAATCCTGATCATGTCGTAAATGTGAGTTTTATTGGGTATAAAATGCAGGAAATTAAGAAGGATTTTTCCAAAACGGTTATTGTTGAACTTGAGCCCTCTGATATCCAGCTTGATGAAGTTAGAGTAGTTGCCCAGGCAAAAGATCAGAATAGCCTGACGAACATTGCCGACAGGGACCGTGCCTCTTCCAGTGTGAAAGTTGATTTGCGTGACATGAAGGATTTTGGTGCCACATCAGCAGCAGATGCCTTGCAGGGTAAAGTGAGTGGATTAGATATATTGGCGGCTTCCGGTGACCCGGGTGCGGGTTCTCAAATTGTGATCAGGGGACTCAGTTCCATGGGAAATAGTCAGCCTTTAATTGTTGTTGACGGTATACCCCAATTCAGGGTATCGCAGGATTTCGATTTAAGTTCGGCCGATTCTGAGGATATTAGTAACCTGATTAACGTTGCACTGCAGGATATTAAGTCGATTGAGGTGCTGAAAGATGCCGCTTCAACGGCTATATATGGCTCTAAGGGAGCGGATGGTGTACTGCTGATTGAGACCTCCAGGGGTCGGATGGGAAATATCATGTTTAATTACCAATATAAAAGCAGCTTTAATTTTCAACCTCCTGCCATTCCCATGCTAAACGGTGATGAATACATCATGTTGCAACTGGAAGAGTGGCATAATAGCCGGGGATTATATGATTTACCGAGTGAAATTGCCTATGACAAGGACTATGTCGATTTTTATAATTATTCGGCAAATACGGATTGGATTGGGGAGCTCACACGAAATGGGGTAACACAGGATCATTATTTCAGTCTTTCAGGTGGAGGAGAAAAAACAAGATATTTTAATTCATTCAGCCTTACAGACGAGACAGGAACGACTCTCGGAACCAGCGCTAAGAGATTTTCGATGCGGACAAATCTGGATTATTTCCTTTCGAGAAAATTATTGTTTCAGGTCAAGTTTAATTATTTAACGAATGCAACAGACGGGAATCCGGAAATTAACAAACGTAATGTGCGGGAAATGGCCTATATTAAGGCTCCCAATATGAGTATATGGGAATCTGACGCTTACGGGAATCTGACCGGTGGATATTTCACGCCTATAACCAGTTACCAGGGAGACGGTGTTTCCTATTATAATCCTGTTGCTTTGGCCAATCTGGGCCAGAACGATACGAAATACAGCAGATTGGGGAATGCATTTTTACTCAGGTACAGGATAAATAAATGGTTGATAGTCAGGGAAACGGTTTCTTTTCAGTTCCAGGGTACCCAAAAAAATCAATTCTTCCCCTATACAACAATCGGTGCCGACTGGTTGGACACCTATGTCAACAGAGCGAGGGAAGAAAACGACCTCGATACTGAGCTCAGGACCGAAACCCAGGTCGCATTTAGCTCTCCTTTTAAAAGTAAAAAACATGACTTATCCG
Organism: Bacteroidales bacterium; assembly: GCA_035638735.1. GTDB lineage: Bacteria > Bacteroidota > Bacteroidia > Bacteroidales > DASQZK01. The sequence goes on along the minus strand of DASQZK010000801.1, from coordinate 230 downwards.
GTGCATTAACCTGGATTACAGAACAATCATCGTTCGAAAAAGCGTATACACAGACCAACAGCACTCCCTCAACAGAAATTCAGGACCCTGCTGCGGAAGCTCAGGTAAATTGGATTAAAACCACATCCGGAGAACAACGGTCAATCGGCGGACTCGCAAATATTAACTATAAATATCTGGATAGATACCTTGTTCAAACCATTTTGCGTGCAGATGCCGCCTCCTCGTTT
>DASQZK010000800.1:0-3378 GCA_035638735.1 Bacteroidales bacterium | reverse complement strand
CTCCCGATCCTGATCCGGCCAAGCAGGTCAACCAGCGGTGATCCGATAAGGGAAAGAACAGCAGCCACAATAACATAGGCAACGATACTACTAAAATACCACAGGATGAAACCTGCGGCAATAATACCAAGTCCGGTTAGAATATATCGTGTAACAGCGTTCATCGGGCAAAATTCGAGGCTAAGATATTAAGATTTGCCTGTTTCCGGCGATAAATAAAGAATAAAAAAGTAATCAACATCCGATGTTCATATCAAGGCGTGCAAATATTTCGTTACGATTGTCAAAATCTCTACCTTTATCCGGGCTAACACCGGAAACAAATTACTATGAAGCAATACCTTGATCTTCTCTCACATGTGAGAGAAAACGGCGTGCGGAAGGAAGACAGGACCGGCACCGGAACCATAAGCGTTTTTGGTTACCAGATGCGTTTCAACCTCGATGACGGTTTCCCCCTGCTAACGACAAAAAAATTACACCTTAAATCAATTTTACACGAATTACTGTGGTTTCTGAATGGCGACACCAACATAAAATACCTCAACGATCATGGTGTAAAGATATGGAATGAATGGGCAGACGGGGATGGTGAATTGGGTCATATTTATGGTTACCAGTGGCGTTCATGGCCCTCAGCCGACGGCAGACACATTGACCAGATCACGCAGGTGATTGATTCCCTCAGGCACAATCCCGATTCCAGGCGGCACATCGTCAGTGCCTGGAACGTGAGCGAACTCAGCAAGATGAATCTCCCGCCCTGCCATATCCTCTTCCAGTTTTATGTGGCCGATGGCCGACTATCGTGTCAGCTTTACCAGCGGAGTGCCGACCTTTTCCTGGGCGTGCCGTTTAATATCGCATCCTATTCTATGTTGCTGATGATGATGGCGCAGGTTACCGGGTATAAGCCCGGGGACTTTATTCATACTCTCGGCGATGCCCATATCTACCTGAACCATCTCGAACAGGTTGACCTTCAGATAACCCGCAAACCAGGCCCCTTGCCTCAACTCACGATAAACCCCGGTGTTTCTTCACTATTTGACTTCCGTTTCGAGGATTTTCAACTTGAGAATTACAATGCCCAGTCGCACATAAAAGGCAAAATTTCTGTTTAAACACCACGAGTATGGTAAACGTAACGAATAAAAATATTTCAATCATTGTTGCTATTGCCGAAAACAACGCCATCGGTAAAGACAACAAGCTTCTCTGGAAACTCTCCGACGACCTTAAACGGTTCAAGAAAATTACTTCCGGGCATACGGTCATCATGGGACGAAGGACTTTCCTTTCCCTGCCAAACGGGCCCCTGCCAAACCGCAAAAACATCGTCATCACCGATGTAGCCGGTGAACAGTTCGGAGGTTGCCTTATGGCCGGCTCCATTGAAGAGGCCATGACACTTATCGACGACGCAGATGAAGCCTTCATTATTGGCGGAGGCATGGTATATAAGCAGTTCCTTCCGCATGCCAGAAAAATCTACCTCACCAGGGTCGAACATATATTCCAGGCCGACACGTTCTTCCCATCCCTGAACCTGGACGAATGGGATGAAATTCAAAGGGAGCACGTTGAAGCTTCAGACAAAAACGAATACCCGCATACCTTCCTGGTGTACAGCAGAAAAAAGTAAACTCTAAAGAAAAAATTGTATTTTCGTCACCGTCAATGTTATCCGGATCGACCTTTTTAGTCTTTCCATTCAATCTCTTATACTAACTAAAAATCTTTGCAACACATGAAAAATCTTCTCATCATCACTGTCCTGGCTACTTTTACACTCGCCGGGTTCAGTCAGGACGCTTCTAAAATTACAGGTCACTGGCTTACAGAGAAAGGAACTTCACAAATTTATGTTTACAAAGCCCGTAACGGAAAATACTATGGCAGAATAAGCTGGCTCAGCGAACCGAATGAAAACGGCGCACCCAAAAAAGACACCAACAACCCGGATCCATCACTGCAAAATACACCACTTCTCAAGCTGATCATCCTCAAAGGTTTTAACTACAATCCCGATGACCAGGAATGGGAAGATGGCACCATATATGATCCCGACAATGGCAAAACCTACGATGCCTATATGTGGTTTGAAGATGGCAATTACGACATCCTGAAGCTCAAAGGCTACGTGATGGGGATGCGTTTCCTGGGCAGGGAAACGACCTGGAAAAGAGAACCTGCCAGGGAGATGAAATAGCAGAGATAAGGGGTATGAGGAAAGTAATAAGGAGGGTTACCAACTGATTTTGTGTAATTATTACACACTCATGTATAGTAACTACACACTCTTTCCCTTCAAAAAAGCAATGACACACCTCTGTGAACATGGACGTACCTATGGCTACGATACTAAAGACCACTCGGTGGTCCCCCAGCCATAGCTCTTCCTCTTTCGACATTCATCTGTTCATCTGTTGGTCTTTTCATCTGTTCCCGATTCGCCCCGATACAGGAAATCGGGGCTATTCGGGAGGCGGTCGATATTCCGTTAACGTCCCATTCTTACCCTAAGCTCTCCGCTCAACCGCCTACTTGCCGTGTCCCGTGTATCTTTGGAGGAACGGGGTTACCTCATACCTCCAGTCCATCCCGCCCTGTTCATTTCCGTACACCCCTGTTGCGAAACCGTTCACTTTTAACATCCTCTTTACCATAGGGTGTCGGCCGTATATGGCTGTTTTTTAAGGTATTATAATTTTTGGCACAGAAGATGTAAAATGATTGACAGGTTAACGAAAGTTTAAATCTCAAAAACCTGGAAGTCATGAAAACAAAAATTATACATATCGTCTGCGCAATCGCAATTATGGCAATCGGAACCAATGTTTACGCTGATAATACTAAGGGCAAAAAGGAAAAGAAAGCCAAAGCTGAAAAGATCATCCATAAGATCGAAAATAAATTTGACCAGGAGCTTCACTTAGAAAACTGGATGATGGAACTCAGAACTTTTTCAGGTAAAGAATTAATTACCGAAGAAAATCTTCAGTTCGAAAGCTGGATGATGAGTGAATTTACTGTCAGCGACAACACTACTTTCCAGGAAAAAGATATCGAGTTCGAACCCTGGATGATGACAACATTCAATAGCCAGGATAAGGCTTTTCAGGAAGAAGCTTTGGAATTCGAGCCCTGGATGCTCAAAAAATTCAAGTAAGATTTTTCTTTTTTAGGTTTAAGTGGTTAGTTAAGAAAGGGTTATTCCGGCACAGGAATACCCTTTCTTTTTTTATGTTAGTTTTTTACGGCTTCAAGGTATTCCTTGAGGTATCGCTGATCGTTGGCATCACTGTCGCCATATTTCCGTCGCATTTCATCCAGTCTGCCATGCATCATCTTTTGCACGTCGGCATAGGTGGGATC
>DASQZK010000799.1:0-3092 GCA_035638735.1 Bacteroidales bacterium | reverse complement strand
GGATTTCCAGCACTTCGGTAAGCCTCCCCGACTTGTTCTCCAGGAAAATCGACAATTGTTTGAGTGTCATAAGTGAATGAATTATTTCATCAACCTGCCAGGTATTTGTAACCGGCAATCATGGTATTACCTATTTAACGGCCCCTCATTTAGTATGAATACCGTTCATCTCTTTTCGATAAACTGAAACCAAAAAACGAGTTACAGCGAATAAAATTAATTTTTTTCAGGTTAAATGTTAAAAATCATTAGCAGTTTAGAATGAATTTAAGGAGAGGGGATGGATTCAGGTACCACTAATATTTTTAGGAAGAAATAGGCCACGAATGCACGAATGAAGAGCATAAGGCAGGGAAAGACAGGGGATTGGATGAATAAACAGGAGCCGGGTTTGTACCGGTAACATCAGGGGAAGAAATAAGCCACGAATGCACGAATGAAGAGAATAAGGCAGGGGAAAAATCAGGGTATGTTTGTAGTTGTAACGTTGTGGGTGGGGCTTCCCTTACGGGGGACCGGGGGGATAGCGCGCCGCGGTTCTCACCCACTTCAGAGGAGTCAAAAAGGCAGCGGGCAGGATTGCCGAACCTGGGCCCAACGTTCATTTTTCGACCCTGATCCGAGAATCAACCACGTGTATCTGGTCGCCCCTTCCAATAAGTGGATTGAGGTCCATTTCCTTGATTTCGGTGGCAAAGCGCAGAAGGCTTGAAAGCCGCATGATGATCTCGCCGTACAAATCGACATCAACACCTTCGGTTCCTCTGGCGCCACGGAGTATCTTGTATGACTTAAGTGAACGTATCATACTCATGGCTTCGTCGCGTGTAAGTGGTGCCAGGCCCGATGAGACATCCTGTATCACCTCGACGAAAATACCGCCGAGACCACAGAGGACAACGTGTCCGAATTTTGGTTCATACTTGGCACCCAGGAAGAGTTCGAGGCCGGAGAGCATGGGCTGGAGAAGGATGCCCGTGCAGCCCTTGATTTTTATCATCCTGTTGAACTCTGCAACCAGGTGCGTTTTTGACATAACGTTCAGAGTTACCCCGCCCACATCTGATTTATGCAGTGGACCAACGACCTTCATAACCAGCGGATAGCCTATTTCTCCGGCAAGCGCAACGGCTGCTTTGCGGCTTTTCACCACACCTTCCCTGACCCGGGGAATGCCGGCAGCATCAAGCAGTGCCTGTATATCCTTTTCTGCAATATATCCTGGTGTCACCCTGTCAATGATGCGTCTGATCCCGGGAATATCCACACCATCGAGATAGATATTATCGTCGGCCGGTTGGGGCGTATTGTAGACTTTCGTGAGGGCGTTCCCCAGGACAACCTCATCAGGAAAGTTAATATGTCCGCGTTCAAGAAAACTCTCCACCTCATTATGAGCTGTACTAACCGAAGGCAGAATGGGGAAGATCGGCTTGCTGCAGGTCAGCATTTTGTTGTGGAGCACATCGTAGGCGTCGAACACCTCGTTAAGGCCGCTGCTCCCGAAGATCACCATCATGGCATCGATGTTTTCGAAACGCTTTTCACAATAGTCGATGACCATACCCAGCTGTTCAGCTGTTCCGGTAGCCAAAATATCTATGGGATTGGAAACGGAAGATCCGGAGTACAAATGCGAAAGTAATTCATCAGCATCCGGACCCTCAATGGGCGGAATTTTTAATCCCCCGTTTGAAAGTGCGTCGGTAAGCATGACAGCAGGTCCGCCGGCATGCGTAATGATCGCGATCCTTTTCCCTTTGAGGTCGGGATGCATAAAAATACCGGCCACGGTCGACAATTCTTCACGGCCAAAACATCTAACAATCCCTGCTTTCCGAAACAGGGCTTCAACGGCCAGGTCGGAACTGGCAATAGCGCCCGTATGCGATGAGGCAGCGCGGCTGCCTGCCTCGGATCCTCCCGATTTAATGGCCGCAATACGGCAGCCCTTCCTTATAAGTGACGAGGCATGCTTGAGGAGTTTGTCGGGATCTTTGACACTTTCAATATAAAGGATCTTGACCTTCGAACTTGTTTCAGGATCGTACGTCTGATCAAGATATTCAAGCACATCCTCAACACCCAGCATAGCACTGTTTCCGACAGAAAAAACCGAAGAAAAGGTCAGCCCTTTGGGTATTCCCGATTCCATAATGAACACGGCAGTGGCGCCCGAGCCGGAGATAAAATCGCACCCCGTGGGAGAAAGTTTCGGTATGGGTGACGTGAACACACCCTGGTAATGAGGGGTCATAACACCAATACAGTTCGGCCCGATAAGCGAACCCTTTACCCCTTCAACCAATGCAACCAGTTCCTTTTCAAGTCTTGCACCCTCTTCGTTCTCTTCTGAAAAACCAGCTGAAATAATGATAAAAGCCCTGGTGCTGTTTGTGCTGATAAGCGTCTTAACGGCCTCGACACACATAGCAGCCGGAATGGCCAGGATGGCCATATCCACAGATGGCAGATCAGCAACCGAAGGATATGACTTTACACCCTGTACTTCCTCTTCTTTTGGATTCACCACATATAACTGCCCTGAATAGTTGCCGGCTAAAATATTCTGCAGGATCTTACCTCCCGGCTTATGGATGTTCCTCGATCCGCCAATAATTGCAATGCTATCCGGATCAATAAGTTCCTTAACAATCTTGTGTGTCATAGCCTGTCTTTTGAACAAAGATACGAAAGCACGCCTTAAACCCGGGATGATAAATGTCAACCCTGTTGAAGAGCATGTGGGGGGAGAGGTGGTTGAAGAATGTTTGAGGATTGTTTCATGTTGTTTCCTTCGTTCACCGCTTCTTCAGCGGAGCTGGAAGGTTGTCAAAGGTTGTGTACCAGGATCACCGACAAATATTCGGGTACTAAAGATGTTACAAACCTGTCCTTACAGGGATTTGAAACGCGCTCAGGGCAACACACAAGCCCTATCACCTGCAAAACGGAAATTCTGTCAACTTACAGTATTGTTTCTACCATGACATATCGATGGTGCTTCAGTCTGGGAATGCCGGTCGCTGAACAGAGCCGAAGCAACCTCCCATGAGCGGCGTCGAAGCCGGTCGCTGACCGTGTACCGCCTT
>DASQZK010000798.1:0-9996 GCA_035638735.1 Bacteroidales bacterium | reverse complement strand
ACACTCATCTCAATTTGATCCTTAAAGTCGATAACATCATCAACAGAGAACACCTTGTCGATATCCAGCAGCATGATAAAATTCTCGTCCACCTGCCACATGCCTTCAATGAACCCGGCATCGTAACGGGTGCCGATACTTGGTGACGGCGCGATTTCATCCATTTTCAATTCAAGCACTTCCTTCACGGCATCAACGAGGATACCCAACATGACGCTGTCGCCGTCTTTATTGATATTCAGAACGATGATGCTGGTGTCAACCGTCGCTTCTTTTCTGGGCAGACCGAACTTAATCCGCAGGTCGATTACCGGGAGTACCATCCCTCTCAGGTTGATGACGCCTCTCATAAAAGCCGGCGTTTTAGGCACCTTCGTTATCGGCTTCATTTCCAGGATATTGATCACCTTGGAAACATTAATCGCAAAAACTTCTTCCCGCAACGTGAACGAGAGAAAAGTTTGTATTGCATTTTTGTCGGTATTCATATTAGTTTGATATTAGGTGTTTTTAAAAATGAATTTTCTTAAGATAGGATCGTCTCCATTTGCGGTTTCTCATCTTTGTAGGAGAACTGCCCGATAATCCTGTTCGGGTCAACCACCAGCGCTACTGTTCCGTCGCCCAGGATTGTGGCCCCGGAAACAAAATCCTGGTTATTAAACATTTTACCGAGTGACGTAAGGACAGCCTGGTATTCGCCAATCACGTGATCAACAGCCAGTCCGAAGAGCATATCACCATATTCAATGACCACCACCTGTTCAATAGCTGGCGGCGTTGTTTGAATATTAAATTCTTTTCGCAGGTAGACGAAAGGAATATGCCCATCGTTGATATATATCAGGTTGTTGACAGCATTAGACAGCTGTTCATGTTTAAATTCAAAACACTTATTAATCGACGCCAACGGGATGACAAAATGTGTAGTGTCAATGGTGACAAGAAGACCGTCGATAATAGACAGGGTCAGAGGAAGCTTGATGGTAATGGTCGTTCCTTCATTCAAGGAAGTATCGACGCTGATTTCACCCCTCAGATCGGAAATTTTTCTTTTAACCACATCCATTCCGACTCCCCGGCCCGAAACTTTGGTAACTTTTTCGGAAGTGGAAAAACCCGGTAGAAAAATGAGGTCGAGCAGTTCTTTTTCTGACAACTCAGCATTTTCAGCTATCACCCCTGATTTTACTGCCTGTTTGTATAACTTTTGGGTGTCGATACCTTTACCGTCATCCGAAACCTGGATATAAACATTGGTGCCCGAATAGAAAGCTTTCAGAAGTATTCTTCCCTGGGCCGGCTTATCATGGTTTTTCCTTTCTTCAGCCGGCTCAATGCCGTGATCGATGCTGTTGCGCATGATATGCATCAGGGGATCAATAAGACCTTCAATGATATTTTTATCCAATTCAGTGTCTGTTCCTTCAGTAATAAAAGCAATGTCTTTATCCAGTTCTTTGGACAGCTCACGGACCAGTCGATGAAAACGGGTAACCATATTGTTGACAGGAATAAGTCTGATACCGAACGTCGTATCGCGCAATCGTCTTGAAATTTTTTCAACATCCTCCGCTATAACGTGCAGTTCCTTGTTGTTGATTTGTTCTGCTATCAGGCTGAGACTGGCCTGTCGAGTTACAAGTTCACTCACCAGGTTAATAAGTTCATCCAATTTTTCCGATGACACCCTGATGCTGGCAATATTCTGTTCCTGGTTGGTTTTCCGGTCTCCTTCCTGGTTTCCGGTGGAATTACTTGTTTTGCTATTTCGCGCTTCCCGTTCCTCCAGCCATCGCTCTGCGATGGTCACTCCTATGCCAGCTCCTGCTTTAATTCTGTCGTCGAGAAAGGTTTGGAATCCTTCCGCAGCCAACAGGTTTTCCCCGGCCAGATGTTTGATTTCCAGGTCGCATTCGGTATCAACAAACATGAAAACATCACGGATGGTATCTTCAGAAGCGTCGCTGGCAAGAATAACATCCCAGCTGGTATAGCACGATAACGGATCAATATCATCCAAAGCCGGAACCCGGGAAATGTCAGGTAATACATAAGCCTTACCAAGTGAGGTGAGTTCATAGATCACCAGCAAGGGATTGGTACCGTTATTAAAAATCCCCGGATGAGGCTTAAATTGAATGTACCAGGTTGACGGTTGTCCATTGGGCTGTTTTTCGCCAGGCTGATAATGGTCTTCATTTTTAATTATATCCTCATCATTCCCTGATAAGACGATCTTTTGAATATTGGCCAGAAGTTCCTGATGCAGCTTCATGGTGTTCTCCTCTGCTTCGTCACCTTCAGCTAACAGGATTTTAATATGATCGATCGATTTGAAGGTTATATTCAGCAACAGGTCATTCACCCTGATCTGTCCGGATCTGACCATGTCATATATTGTCTCCAGCTGATGCGTAAATTCATCAATTTTATCGAAGCCGAACATGGCACTTCCCCCTTTCAGAGAGTGCATAGCCCTGAATATTACCTCGATATGATTCGTATTTTCCGGATCGTTACTCAGTAATAAAGATGTACTTTCGAGATCCTGGATGAGATCGAGAGCTTCTTCTATGAATTTTTCCTTAAATTGTTCCATACTTTTACATTGCTTTGTTTAGCAGACACATACGCTATTAATAGTTACACTGCACCCCCCTGCTCTGTTGATCCTGTCAGCTTTGGTGCGGGATACTCCCGCAATGGTATTTTTTCATGGATTTTGATCTGAAAAACTTTCTTTTCTTTTCCAGGGTCCGCAACCCGAAAGTCCAGTAATTAACCGGAGGGTTACCCTGGGACAGGATCATGTTTAACTCTCTGACAAGTTGTTTATGTGTGTCGTTTTGTTGCCGGTCGGCAAAGCCCCTGTTCTCAAGAAAACCAGCCATGAACCTGGCGCAACGGCCGGTGATTTCCAGGTGGATATCGGTGCCTGGCATCTTCTTCTTCCTGATATCATCAAAAAGCAGGCTAAGTCTCAGGCATATATCACTCATTTCTGAAAAACCATGAATTGAAGCATCAACCTTCAGGGACTGAGTCAGCCAGTAGAGATGTTCGTACATGGCATCACTTCCTGTTCCCTTCCTCAGATGAAACAGGTCTCCCTCAATAGCATCTACCAGTTTCAATCCTTCGTCGTAAAACAGCTCCCTGAATCCTGTAAGAAAATTTTCCATCACACCATCACTTTATGAATTGCCCCAATAAGTTTGGCGGGTACAAAAGGTTTAATAATCCACCCTGTAGCCCCGGCTTCCTTGGCTTCAAGTTTTTTCTCGGTCTGAGATTCCGTCGTCAGAAACAAAATCGGGATCATCTTATAAGCCTCCATCTTTCTCACATCCCTTATCAGTTCAATGCCGTCCTTAACCGGCATGTGGAGGTCGGTAATCATCATGTCAATTTTATCACCATTCAAATGCTTCTGGGCATCCTGACCATCGACACCGGTCAGGACGTTGAATCCCTCGTTTTCCAGGGTAAACTTTACCACTTCCCGTATACTTTCGGAATCATCAACAATTAGGATAGTTTTTGCCATTCTTCTAGAATTTTATTATTTACGATATTTGCAATGCGTTTCCGAAACCGGCATTTTTAACCAGGTTCATATATTCTTCAGCCGCCTGGAACTGGATAGTAACCGTTTTTCCACCAGCTTCGAGTGACTTGACAAACGCCCGGATTACCTGCACCGAGGAAAGGTCGACATTGGTTATGTCAGTCATCCTGAGAGTGACCTTCTGACTGGAAATCCCGAGTTTCTTCAGCGACGATACAATACCACAGATATATGAAATACCCATATCACCTGTTATTGTGACTTTACATTCTTTGGTTTTTGAATTTTCACGCCGCTGCACTTTATATTCACTTTGTTCCATAGTATTTTGATTAAAATAGTTCTACATCATCCGAATCATCGTCATTGCCATCCGGGCCATCCGGTTCGACATATCCTGAAATAACTTTTTGATGTACTTCCCGCTCGCTTGCCATCGTGTATAAAGCTAAATTGGCTTTCAGATGCTCCAGTTTCTCTTCCTCAAGGTCGACGTCTCCATCGGGTTTGAGCTTGAAATTGACCGAATTCAGCTTTTCAATGATACTAACCAGAACCTGTTCGAATAATTCATGATATTCAAAGCGGTTAATGATATTGTCGATGCGGTGAAGTATTTCCTGGTTAAGCGCGGTATTCTGATCCAGGATGTCATCGAGTTCCTTGTTTTCCGTATCGAGTAAATCCAGGGTTTTGCTTATTCTAACCATGAGCCGGATCTGGTTTTGCTCCAGGCGGCTTCCCTGCATATCAAATTTCCTGTTTACGAGTAGTTTTGACGATTCCGACAGGATGGATTTGAACCTGAATTTTATCTCGGAATTTTTTTCCAGGATTTCAGATACAAGGACGGCAATCTGGCGGATGATGTTGGTACCTGTTTGATTGTCATCTGCAATCAAATTGATATATTCACTGCTGCGAATACGTTCAAGCGGGAGAATAACACTGTGCTTCAACAACTTGTAAACATACCTGACGGAATCGTGAAGATGCAGCAGCTGTTCGTTTATTGAACTGATGTTTTGCCTGTCAAGCAACAGAATGCTTTCATCCAGTTGACGCCTTACTTTCTCAAGGAGGGTGATTTCCGAATTGGCCGATTCAAATGAAAGCTCGTTCGAAAGGGAGGTGATATCGGCAACATCGTCGGTAATGTTTTTAAAATTTGATGTTATGACCTTGAGTGCATTCTGAAATTCTTTACTTATCATCATCAGCTGGGCAGCCTGAAGTCCGGAGATATCGGCGATATGATCGTAGTGGCCATGATCGTCAGTCGGACTGTTGTTTCCGGTAAGAGGTTCGCTTTCACCCTTGAGATTTTTGATGATATCGGAATGCGACTTTTGTATATGGTCAATTTTCTGCCTGATGATATCATGATACTGAAGGTGGGTAATAATATTGCCGATACTCCGGGATGAACTGGACGACTTCTCCCTTAATACCGATAAGGCAGATTCTGATTCCTGTATCTTACCCCGGACAAGTTCATGGGTATTGCCCAATTCATGCGAAAGGGAATTGAAACTTTTACATGTTATATCCTGGTAAAGTTGAATTTTTGTTGTCAGTTCCCGGATAATGCCGCTGAGTTTTTGAAGTTCCTTACCCGATTCGTTAAGCCAGGGATGAATTATCCCGATGATCTTATCCAGGCCTTCGACCGCCTCTTTGACCACGGGGCTGACATTTTTGTAATTCGTAATTAACCTGTAGTTGGAAATTAAGAATTTGAAGGTTATAAAATCCTGCTTAAGGTTGCGGATGGTGAAAAAAAGCTGATTATTAAGGTCATTTATTTCGTTCAGATGATAACTTGTTGTTTGATTTTCCTGTTTTATTTTCTGAAGGTATTCCAGGAATTCTTTATTCAGGTTTTTGAGTTCATCTAAAAGGTTTTTATCATCTGAGCCGGCTATTGAGCTGAATATTTTAGCAGCGTTCCTTGAAATGATGTCGATCTTCCGGTAATAATCTTTAAGGTACTTGTTTAATGTGGAGAAGACATCTGTAGAATGGGAATGAAGTTCACCGATTCGTTTGTCGATGCCGGTAAACGTCGTTATCAGTTCGTCGATGGATACTATTGACCGGTCCTCTTTCATATAATTCATTTTGAATTTCTGTTATTACCTCTTTTTAAAACAGATCAATTGATATTTTCTGGGCGAAAATGGTAAAGGCGATATCACTTCCCACCCTGGCATGAGTCAGAGTTACGAGGAGATCTGTTTCTTTTCCATGATCATCAGTCCATGACATTTCGGTTCGAACGCCAATTTCTTTGTGGCTGCCATTATGTGAGAACAGGGCCCTAATTGTGTTTTCGTCGTGTTCCAGTTTCACAGGCATAACCAGGTCGAGCGGTTTGCCAACGACTTTTTGGCGTTCGATACCCCAAATTTCTTCGGCCGCCTTGTTGAAATATTCAATGATCCCGTCCTGGTTAAATGTTATGACGCCATCGACACATCCTTCAAGCACCGCGATGTTTTTAGCTTTTTCAGTTTCTATATCCTCAATTTTCTTTATGAGGCCCTGGCTGGCTTTATTCAGTTTTTCACTCAGGTTTTTCTTAATATCTTCGAGCTCGGACGTATAGGCTTTTAGCTGTTCTCCCTGTTTCCTCAATTCCTCGGCCTGCATTTGTGTTTCCAGTTCAACTTTCTTTTTTCCCGTGATATCCTGAGCAAGCTGGATAACTTTGTAAGGCTTCCCGTCTTTATCAAGTGCCGGGGTATAGGAAGCATTTAACCACACTTCCCTGCCCGACTTGGTATAGCGTTGGAAGTCGCCGGTCTTCACAATTCCTTTCCGCAGGTCGGACCAGAACTCATTAAAAACTTCAATGGGCTCATTGTTTTGATCGGTAAACATCCGGTCGGTTTTATTCTCAACTTCCTCCAGTGAATAACCCATCAGTTCAATGAACTTTTCATTTGTAGTGATAATTTTACCGTCGAGGTTAAATTCAGCGGTAGCCAGAGTATTGTTGATGGCGGTGAAAATACCTATTCGTTCCACCTCTCTCTGCTGCATCTCTTCCTGGGTGGCGTTCATTTCTTCAAGGTTCTGCCTCATCTCCTCTTCCTGTGCCCGCATCTCCTCGGTAAGTTGTTGTGAATCCCTGAGTAACTGTTGTGTTTGTTCGTTGGTTTCAACCCGTGCGATTGTTGAAGCGAACATTTCACCCAGCTTTTCCACAAACTCAATCTCATGGTTTTTAAATTTCCGGAAAGATGCAATTTCCAGTACCCCGAAAAGCTCATCTTCAAAAATAAGGGGGACGATAAGAATACAATTAGGGTTCGCATCACCCAGTCCCGAGGTAATCCTGATATAATCGTCGGGCACATCGGTGAGATAGATGACCCCTTTCTCGAGGGCAGCCTGCCCTATCAGACCCTCCCCTACTTCTAGCGTGGTTGAAAGGTATTTTTTCCTGTTCCAGGCGTATACCGATCTTAACTCAAGCTGACCCGCGCCGCCTTTCTCCCGCTGAAGCTGGTAGATCATGCCCTGGTTGGCTTCCATATATTTAACCAGCGATGACAATACATTATCGCACAGGGCAGACATATCGTCAGCTTCATCGCGCAGTATGGCACTGAAACTGGTCAGACCCTGTGAGGACCAGTTACGCTCGTTATCTTCAACAGCAAGCTTCTGGAGCTTGTCTCTCATATTGGTAATTGACGAACCCAGGATATCTTTATCACTTAATAATGTATATTCAGCATTATAATCCCCGTCACCAATACGCTCGGCAAACTTGGCCATATTGAGCTGGTTCTGAATCATCGCATCCATTGATGCCGATATGTGTCCGATCTCATCATGGCCCGCGAACTCAACTTTTTGAGAAAGATCGCCTACCGATGATAACTGTGAAACTTTTTCGAGCCGGGATAGGGGAATGATGAAATAAATATTGAAGATTCGCTTTATTATTATAAAGGAGCTTATCCAGAGAATCAGAAGAAGTGATACAGACGTAATATCCTGGTAAATGGAAGCAACCGACAAAGAGGGAATAAACAGAAAAAAGCCGAGCCCGTTTATTAAGATAAGTGCCAGTATAAGCAGTATTATTTTTCGTTCCAGCGATAGTTTTTTGAATCCCATATCCTAAGATTTCAGAGCTTTTTTTTTTAGATGATCCGCCTCACCCTTTTAGCATGTTTCAGATACATCTGCGTTGTAAGTTCAAAACTAGTCCCGATCAGCCTCCTTTAAAACAGTAGCTCTACTTAATTTGGCAGAAGGATTACCCGGAAATTTCCGGTATTTTCACCCTCTTTAATTCAGGTATAAATACCTGTATGGCTGCTACGGTTTACCCGGTACCTGGGGGCAAAAAACAAAAAAGGTGTAGTGGACGATCTACACCTTTTTTCGCGACTAAAAAATGAATTAACAAATCCCCATTTGAAAATTCAATAGTTCAAAAATACCCTAAATAATACAGACGGCTTGAAGTGAAACCACTTGAAAAACCGAAGATAATACCCGAAATATCAGCGTAATAATACCGAAGCAATCCAGGTGATTTTACGTAGCTGCGGGGGGCTTTAAAGGTGCGGTATTCATAAGTATCTTATACTAAAAGAAAACAGGCGTAACTAATCAGTTACGCCTGTCATATACTTACCTCTCCGGCAGCTAACCAAATCGGTATTTCACTACTTATGAAGTTTGTTTACCATGCCGTTTCTGAGATTTGTGACCAGCCTGCCAATTTCCTTTACCTGGTCATCGGTAATCACGACCTCGGTGGTACTGTTATCCACAACCACCAGTCGGCCGTCTACGTCTTTCGTCTCCGGCTCGCGATAATTATATTCTATGGACACATCATCATAAAGGTTTTTCAATGGCGACATCGCATAGTTCAAATCGTTGAAAAAAGGATCGCTTTCATACACAGACAGAAGTAACATGACTTGATCAAGAATCATCTTTTGTTCCCCAATCCGTTCTTTGAGGGCTTCATCGGTTTTTGTCTGTACCACCTGGGTTGCCAGGTACAATCCCTCCATCCAGGTGCCGGTAACAATCAAGACACTCAGCTTACTCCGTTTCTGATTCCGGAGGTAATTATCCATCCTGCTAAAATTGAGGGTAGTCAGGTAGAGTAATGAATCGAGTTTATCACTGTTCGAGGTAAACCGTTTGATGGTTTCGAAGTCGAAGAACTGACCAACCTTGAGATCGTTGGCAAGACTCTTAATTGTGCCTAGGTATCCCAATGCCAGGTAAGATTTACTGTAAATGTTGATATAACCAAGGTCGCCGGCATAGATGCCCATTGCCAGAGCTTTTTCATCATCGGTACTGTATAAACCTACGTTATCCTTGCTATTCAGGTATTTCTCATTAAACCTGGTCCCACCGTCTTTGATCAGGGTGGCTATTTCAATTGGTGAGGGGAAAGACTGGATAATTTCTCCCATGGACTCTTCCGAAATGGCAGGTTCGGTATCCTGGCCGGAATCATCCATAACTTCATGAATACTCAGATCAGTATTTGCATTCTGGGAAGAGTTACATCCGGTCAAAAAGGGTATAATGCAAAGAAAAATTAGTATACGTCTCATTATTACTTATTTTAAGGTATTATTTACTCGCTCTTTTTAAATCCAAGAATGCAAACCCCACAGCCTCCTTTGGAATCTTCGAACGTTGCCTCCATATAATAAACACCGGTGGCCGAGCAGGGATAGATCAGGCTTGGATAGTGAGATTTTGTTTTTCTGTTATAACTGCCGGCTATCAGCTTATGGTTCCTGTCGTACAGGTTAACAATCATCTTTTTTCCGGGAACATTCTGATCACAAACAATGATCATGTAATTTGATCCCTTTGAAAAAACGTATGAATACTCAACCTTTTCCGACTTTTTCATTTCGACATTAAAGGCCTTAATGAAAGTATAGGTCTCCAGGTTTGATGCACAGTTATCGAGGAATTCATCAGAATCGCACTGCCCGTAACTGTATGCTGAGCCCATGATAACTGTAAGCAAGAAGATAATTTTTAGCATTTTCATTTTTCTGACATTATTGATTCATAGTTAAATTTAGTACCACCGGCATCGTTAGCATGCCGTTTACCTCATCTTTCCGAAGTATTGAGTGCTTCATTGCGGTTACCCGTCAGTATAGCATTCGCTTCGGAAACAGATATTTTCCTATCGTTTACCCACGCCACTATAAAAGCGCCATCGATAAAAGGGGCGCCATCGAGTCTTTTCTTGATATCAAAAGCTTCCTGGTAGGTGGTGAACTTTCCTATTGAATAAATAGTCAATCCGTTCCACTTATCGGTATTCAATTTATATCTGCCGGCTGTTGACTGCATTTCGTGTATATATGAAGAGCGCACCGGACGGCGGAATGCTCCGATCTGGATTGAGAAAA
>DASQZK010000797.1:0-6846 GCA_035638735.1 Bacteroidales bacterium | reverse complement strand
GTAGGTGTGAATGCGGCCACCGACTGGATAAATGATCCGGAGACCTTCTCACATTTCATGGAATACCTGAACGGACCCGCAGGAACAACCTGGGGTGATGTCAGGATCGCAGAAGGTTATACACAGCCTTTCGCCGATGTCCTTAAAGGAATCATCATCGAGATGGGGAATGAAGTCTGGGGCTTTGATGCTCACGGTGCGGATGCATTTGGTGGTACTTATGCACAGTATGCTCCATGGGCACGCCAAATGACGACCGACTATATCAAGAAATCCGATTATTTCAATCCGGATAAGATGTGGGTCAGCTTCAGCGGAAGAAGTCCCGACAACAACTACGGACTCCATGACTTCCTTTTCAATGGCGACAATGGTGAGATAGATATGCTTGACATAAGCGGATACCTTGGTGGTAACCTGACTTACGATCCGGCTATCGATGCCGGACAGTCGCAGCTCGATTACCACAAGAACTCTTATGCTGTATTCAAGCAGAAACTCAATGGTCTGACCAATATTAACAAGAACATGTTTGCAGACATGAGTCGCAGGGTACCGATGTACATGTACGAAGGGAACCTCACGGTGAACGAGTACCACGGAACACTCGGACAGGCTGTGTCATTTGCCGATTATTATGCTACTGTTATGGAGTATGGTGTTACCGTACCCGATGTATTCTGCCTCGAAGGTGGCCAGTGGCGTCTTATCGACAACCAGATCACGCTTAAGAAGCGACCGTTATACTACATGGTACAGTACTTCGACCAGCTTGCTGGTAAAGGTGTCATCCTGAAAACCGACTTCCAGTCTGTTGACAAGATCTACAACGACAATGGCAATGAAATAGATCTGCCAGCTGTAGGTGTGCACGCCTATAATAATAACGACGAGTACGGTGTCATCCTGTACAGCAGGGACTTCGAACATGACTTTATTGTCAGTCTCGACCTGCCCGCCGATATCGGTACGATATCCAACGGTAAACAGGTTGTGGTTTCAGGCGACATGTTCAACTCTCCCGAGGCCACAGTAACCTCATCGGACATTACTGTTGAGGATGGCATGCTCATTACCGTACCTAAGTACAGCGCCGTTTACATTTCTTTTAAAGCCGACGCCAAAACCTTTGATCCGGAACCGGAAATTGGTCAGTTTGCATATAAGAAAGTTGAAAACATCGATCTGACAACAACAGACGGTGATTATACCATCGATTCGTTTAACGGCCGTAAGAAGCTACAGGTCGACATTACACCTGCGGATGCATTCTATCCGGGCGCCGATGTAGAGATTGTTGACAATCCTGCAAACGCTTTTCTGTCGAACTCGCTCAATCTTAGTGTCGATACGACCACAAACGGTACGGTCACTGTCAGGGCTACCGCCAAGGATGGGTCGGGTGTTTACGACGAGATCACTATTACCATTATCAACCAGCATACACTGGTAGAAGACATGGATGGTAGTGGACTCAAGTACTATCCGAACCCGGTAAGCGATTATATGGTGGTTGAATTCCCCGAATTCAGAAACGCCACACTTACCATCAGGAATGTACATGGTGCAGTTATCAGACAGATTAATATGAACAACGACCGGGCTCTTATCAATACGACCTCACTAACCCAGGGTATTTACCTGGTTACCGTGGAATCGGCCGGTAAGACCGAAGTATTCAGATTCGTGAAAGAATAGCACGTATTCTGAACTCTGCATGAAAAGGCTGTCTTCGTTGCGAAGACAGCCTTTTTTCATTTCCCGGGACGGATTAGCCGGAAGCACCGTGGGTATCACACTCTTGTTTTTACCACGCCCTGAAATTTAATTTGGCCCGGTGGCATATTTGGGATAACCATAAAGGAAAATCTCCGTATAACGGAAGACCAGTTGAAATTCTGAAGAAAAAAGGCTAATTTTTCAGATTAATTTTTACATTTGTAATACATTTATTGATAGGCACATGAATAAAAAGTGGGCAACAACTCTTCTGATCCTGATAATTTTTCTTCCCTCTGTCTTGCATGCTCAGCGCTGGAAACTCAGGAGATATGAGTTCATGTTCGGTGTAGGGACCTCTAATTTTTTTGGGGATATTGGCGGTACGTCCGATGATAATAATGCTGCAGGGATTAAGGATATCCAGATGCAATATACACGCCCGGCCGTCGACATCGGTTTAAGGTACAAGCTGACCGGGGATATGGCCTTGAAGGCAAGCTTTATTTTCGGCACGATCTCAGGGAATGATATCAATTCTCGCAACGATAACAGAAATTTTGCCTTCCGTTCCACAATTTTTGAACCCTCTTTTCAGTTTGAATATTACTTGTTGCCTGAGGCCAGGGGGTATTCTTCCGCAGCGCTGTTTAACCGGAGAGGGATGATCAACAACTATTCAAAGGTCTACATCTATCTGTTCGGCGGCGTTGGTGGCGTATTATATAACCCCAAACCCCTCAAGGATTTTGAAGCCAGATTTAATGATAATTTTAGTAAGTTTGGAGCGGTTTTTCCAGTAGGAGCCGGACTGAAATACTCCATAGATTCCAAATGGACCTTAGCACTGGAACTGGGCAGGAGATTTACCACAACTGATTATATTGATGGATATACGTCACCATATTCGAAACACAAAGACACCTACTACTTCGGTCTGTTCAATGCGGTTTACAAAATCAGAACCGATCGCCGTGGCCGTCCGATACTCCGAAACCCATACCGCAGGAGGTAATGCCACACAACGGATACGTTACCGTTATTTAATTCTCCTGATCGTAATACTGATACTGTCTGGCATACAGCATCTTCAAGCCCAGCGTAAAGCCGATATCGGCTTTTTTGCCGGCACATCTTATTATATGGGTGACATTAACACCAACCGGCAGTTTTATCAGCCTGCACTGGCTATTGGTCCGCTTTACAGGTATAATTTTAATCCGCGGTCGTCGCTGCGTTTTACCGGTATTTATCACCAGCTCAAAGGGAATGACCTCGATTTTACCGATCCGTATAAAGTTGCCCGGGGAGCCTCCTTCTCCGGAAGTTACATCGACCTGGCACTGATGTATGAATTCAATTTTCTTCCTTATACCACCGCTAACCGGAAACTGAATTACAGCTTATACATTGCAGGGGGGCCTGGCTACCATATCGTGATGTCATCCCAAAATTCAACCGGCATTTCACCTGATAACCACTTCACCATCCCTTTTTCGCTTGGATTTAAATTTAATGCCGGGAAAAGATTGAGTGCCGGTATCGAGTGGTCACCAAGGAAAACATATACCGACAGGATAGACGGCGTTGAAAATTTAACAGTAGATCAGCAGGATCATTTGGTCGGTAACAATGACTGGTATACCTTTGCAGGAATCTTCATTACATATAAGATATTTAAATACAGGGAAGATTGTCCGACATACGATTAGAGCTTAGTTATGGCAACGATTGAAAATATTAATAAGGAAAAATTACCTCTTCATGTTGCAATCATCATGGATGGCAACGGGAGATGGGCCCAGCAGCATGGTAACGAGAGGATTTTCGGGCACCAGAATGGTGTTGTGGCTGTCAGGGAAACCGTGGAAGCCGCTGCTGAGATGGGTCTGGAATACCTTACCCTCTATGCCTTTTCGACCGAGAACTGGAACCGTCCGCGCGAAGAAATTGATGCTCTCATGGCTCTTCTGGTGCAGACTATCAGGAATGAAATGGATACCCTGAACACTAATAATGTCCGGTTACACGCCATCGGAGATATGACCAGCCTGCCCGGAAAGGTTCATGAAGAACTACAGCATGCTATCCACGATACGGATGGTAATTCGGGGTTGAACCTGATCCTTGCCCTGAGTTACAGCGGACGATGGGAAATACTCGATGCTATGCGGAAGATTGCTGACGATATTGCAAAAAATAAACTCAGCGTCGACGAACTGTCGTGTGACACCTTCGTCAATTATCTACACACAGCGAACTTCCCCGATCCGGAGTTGCTGATACGAACCAGCGGAGAATACAGGATAAGTAACTTCCTGCTATGGCAGATTGCTTATACCGAATTATATTTTACCGATATTCTCTGGCCCGATTTCAGGAAAAAAGATTTCTTCGATGCAATCGTCGATTTTCAGAAGAGGGAACGACGTTTTGGTAAAATCAGTTCCCAGGTAAAAAGTGAATCCGTTAATTAAGCAAACAAAACAAATGATCCGAAGAAATATTCTCCTTTTTCTTGCTCTTACCCTTTCTGTTCTCGCCAGTGCACAAAATGTCGATCTGAACGATGTTCAAGTGATGGACTATTCGTCTCCGAAGGAATATGAAATTGCCGATGTAACCGTAACAGGTATAGAGTACATTCAGAAAGAAGTGCTCGTCAGCCTGTCGGGGCTGAAGGTTGGTGAAAAAATTACCGTCCCGGGTGATAAGATCACCAAGGTTGTGAAAAAATTCTGGGACCAGGGCCTGTTCTCCGATGTTAAGATCTATGCCTCCAGGATTGAAGACGGGAAAATTTGGCTCAATATATACATGAAAGAACGTCCGCGATTATCCGGTTTTGTGATGAATGGCATCAACAAGTCGGAATCGGACGACCTCCGGGAAAAACTCAACGTGCGCGTTGGCAGCCAGGTTACCGACGATCTTCTGAATAACATCAGACGGATTATCAAAGATCATTTTGTTGAAAAAGGATTCCTTAACGTGGCCGTCAGGATATCGGAGAAACCGGATACGGTCCGTGTTAATATGGTCAGGCTTAAAGTTGATATCGATAAGAACGACCGCGTGAAGATCGATGATATTGTATTCCACGGCAACCAGGTCTTTCCCGATAAACGCCTCAGGAGGGTCATGAAGAAGACGCATCGCCGGGACATCAACATTTTTAAATCCTCGAAACTTGTCAAGGACGAATATACAGCTGACAAAGAGAAACTGATCGATTTTTATAATGAAAACGGTTATCGCGATGCACGCATTCTCAGGGATTCGATTTCGGAAGTGTCTGAAAACCGTATCAGGCTTGACATCTTCCTTGAAGAAGGTGAAAAATATTACATTGGCGATATCGCATGGATCGGCAATACGATCTATCCGTCGGAATATTTGTCTACCGTTCTTGGTGTCAAGAAGGGCGATGTTTTCGATCAGGAACTTCTCGATAAGAGACTTTCCATGGACCAGGATGCGGTGAACTCGCTTTACCTCGATCACGGCTACCTGTTTTTTAGTCTCGACCCTGTTGAGACACGGGTTCATAACGATACCATCGACTTTGAGATGCGTATACGTGAAGGCAAACAGGCGACCATCAACCGGGTGATCATAGAAGGTAACACAAAAACCAATGAGCATGTCGTTCGCCGCGAGCTTCGTACCAAGCCCGGTGACCTGTTCAGCAAGGAAGCCATTATCCGTTCTGTACGGGAGCTGGCCCAGCTTGGCCATTTCGATCCCGAGCAGATAAACCCGGAACCCATTCCCAACCAGATGGAAGGGACGGTAGATCTTAAATATTCACTGGTGGAGAAAGCGAACGACCAACTCGAAGTATCGGGTGGCTGGGGCATGGGAATGCTCGTAGGAACCATTGGTCTTAAGTTCTCCAACTTCGCTATCCGCAATTTCTTCAAATGGAAGATGTGGCGACCGGTGCCGTCGGGCGACGGACAAACATTATCGCTCAGGGCCCAGTCGAACGGGAAATACTACCAGGCTTACAACATGTCGTTCGTCGAACCCTGGTTCGGTGGGAAGAAACCGAATTCCTTCTCGGTGTCTCTCTATCACACCAAGATGAACAGCTCCTACTACAGTTACCTCAGGGGAGATAATAGAGCAAATGACCAGTACATTAAAATATCCGGAGCTTCGGTCGGACTCGGGAAAAGGCTGAACTGGCCCGACGACTTCTTCACCCTGTTCAATGAACTGAGTTACCAGAGGTATAAACTGAAAGATTATGTCGGGTATTTCCTCTTTTCCAACGGGACGTCCCACAACCTGAGTTACAATATCAACTTTGGAAGGAACTCAGTCAGCCAGCCTATCTATCCGCGTAACGGCTCGTCTTTCAGCCTGAGCCTCCAGCTAACACCACCTTATTCGCTTATCAACGGCAAAGACTACAGCAAGCCGGGTATCAGCGACCAGGAGAAATATAAGTGGATCGAATATCACAAATGGAAATTCAAAGCTGACTGGTATACAAGTTTGGCAGGAAATTTGGTATTGTATACCCGTGCGCATTTTGGTTACCTCGGATATTATAATAAAGATATCGGACCATCTCCCTTCGAAGGATTTGATGTCGGCGGCGACGGCCTGACCGGTTACAACCTTTACGGGAGAGAAACCATAGCACTCCGTGGTTATGAAAATGGAAGTCTGACACCATTGATCAACGGGAATAAATCGGGTAATGTCTATAACAAGTATACCATCGAACTGCGTTACCCCTTCTCGCTGAACCCGTCGGCTACCATATTCGGACTGGTGTTTGTGGAGGGTGGTAATGCCTGGTATTCAATCCAGGACTTTAACCCGTTCCTTATCAAACGATCGGCCGGTATCGGCCTCAGGGCCTTCCTGCCCATGTTCGGATTGCTGGGTATCGACTGGGGTTATGGCTTCGACGAGATTCCGGGTCAGCCAAGTGCCAACAAAGGACAGTTCCACTTCACCATTGGACAACAGTTTTAAAGTCAAAACATTAAATTTTAAAACCATGAAAAAGATTATAGTGTCATTCTTCGTCCTCTTTGTTTTCGCCGGCGCAGGTTTCGCCCAGAAATTTGCCTTTGTCGATACGGAATACATCCTTGACAGAATCCCTTC
>DASQZK010000796.1:0-5737 GCA_035638735.1 Bacteroidales bacterium | reverse complement strand
CATGGCATCATAGGTTGTGGTGGTACAATTCCATACATCGCCGTCGATAACTTCATTACTTTCAGTGGATGAGAGGGTATTTTCAGACTGGACGGCCGGCGTAAAATCACCGCCGTTACTTACGACCTCATCAAAGGTCATGTTTGTGCCATTCTTGTCTTTGCTGCAGGCAAACATCACAAGAAGGACCGTGAAAAATGCAATAAATTTTTTCATGGTACGCGAAGGTTTGTGTTAATCGAACTTGACTCATAACTGTAAAGGTTTACTTGGGCGGGAAATTTCTTAAAATATTATAAGATCTTTTTATCTCATATTAATAACCTATAAACCATCAGGATATCAGAATGTTTACTTGTTTTCACTTTTTACCATGTAAATTCATCCTTTCATATACATAGTGCTGCAGGAAAATTCGTGACCATTCGGCTTCTCTCAGGGACCGGTGACTATGATGGTCACAAAACTTTTCGATCTCTGTCAATAAGGGTAAAGCCAATGTCTGGTAAAATTCAAAAGAGATGAAACGTGAATTTAGCAAATCATGTGAGTTGGCTGAGATACTAATATTTAATCTAAGGCGGAGTAATTTCAGAAGCCAGTGGAACTAGGGGAGTGCCTCCCCCACCCTTTGAATGAGGTCCATTATTATTGACTACATACAAGTTCAGGAAGATCCGGTCCATATCCCTGGCCCAGGGGGTATTTTTTCCGGGTTCAGTCATGGGGAAGCCCCAGTTCTTTTGAAATTTGTCAGTGAATCTGCCGGAAGGGGACCATTCGGTAGCGATGGCATAGACGTCCCAGGCGGTATCGTCGACAATATAGGCGCCATAATTTTTGAATGTTTCTGCCAGGATACGGCCCGGGCGTGTCTCAAAACCGAGCGAATCGAGATCCATCCATTTTGGAAGGGCTAAAAGGGCACCCATCCGGCATTCTATTGCGACTTCAGACTCTCTTTCCGATCCATAATTGCCCGGTGCATAACCATCAGCCCTGAGAGCCGGCCACCTGAAACCTTTGGTCTTATCGTCATAATAGAGATTTTTCTTCCCGAAAACATCTATTTTAAGAGCATGCCTGATCGGACCCGAACCTGGTTCCAGTTCTCCCAGCCGCAAGGTCCCCCCAATGGCAGAAAGGCCCGAACCGCCATGTGCTCCATACATTCCTTCGCCGTAAATATCTTCGTCAGAGAATACATATCCAGAGGTGGCTTCCTTTCCTCGCTTGCAATGAGCAAAAGGCTGTGTCTGCTTAATGGTGCGACCATCGGGCATCAGAACAGCCAACCCGCTGTTAGGGGTCAATCCGTCCCAGCTCTGGGGACTGACAATAAAATCTGCCGGCACCGGCGCCGAGAATAACAATCCGCCATCAGCACTACAACGATTTTTCGTCCGGTCCCACCCGGCCGAACTCTTGTATATTTCCATCATCGGTGACCCTGGTGACAATACAATAATATCTTCATCAACCGTCATGCCCATGGACTTACTTCTCTCCAGGCCGGCTTTCACATATTCAGCCCCTGAACCTACAGGCATATTCCAGATTGAATACCTGGAAAAAGGCCATTTCAAAGGATTCCGTCCCGTATCTGATTTTAACAGGTCAGCTCTATCCGGAGGGAATACCGGGCAAAAACCTTCAATCAAAACAAATGAACTGAGAAGAAATGAGATAAGTATTTTTTTCATGACGGCACGATTTGAGTGAGTCTGCATTCCAGTTCAAGATACAGAGTTTATTGATATCTGTGTGCCAGCCTATACACAAAAGTGTATCGTTTGTCACAGGGACGCGCCGCGTGGAATCCTGTTGTGGTGACATAGCGATGCGCACCATGGTGCATCGCCATGACAAATGACACGCTTTTCTGAAAAGACTCAAAAACACTTTTGCTCACTTAAGTTTAACCTTCACCAATGGATCTGCAAACATTTGTATCAAAAACTTGTTTCATGTTAACTTGCTCTTTTACTAATTCCTGCCTGTAACAGTATCGGGCAAATGACCAAAATTCTTTATTATGATTAAAGGACTTATTGATCTCCACTCCACCATTCGTTATGCCAGTCTTATTTTACTGGTAATTTCACTAATCATCGGATTATACGGACTGTCATCTAATCGTAAATATACCAGGAACATTCGCAGATGGCATCTTTGGACCATCATTCTGCTTAATGTTCAGCTCATTACCGGCCTTATATTATACTTTACAAAAGGGTATTTCGCTGTCTGGGCAAATATGTCGACAGTAGAAGGTATGTTCCGGTTTTTCGGTTTCGAGCATTTCCTGGGCATGCTAATAGCAATCAGCCTTGTGAACATGGGTTACCACCTTTCGGTAAAGAAACCCACCGACCGCGCACGTTTCAGGGGTATTACCCTCTTTTACGGCATTGGCTTCGTACTGATCTTTATGTTTATTCCCTGGCCATTCCTGCATTCATGGGCGACCTGGTTTTAAAGAAAAGAGGCCTTTTTGATGCTTTTTTAACAATCTTCCGGATGAAACTGCATAAAAATTGTTAAATAACCATCATAAACAGCTAACTACGTGATGTATGACTGTATTTGATAATGGCTACAAATACGATCCCTCCAACCGCATTCCCTATGGTTGCCCAAATCTGGAATTTCAGGTAGTCCGGGAAGGTTATTTCCGGGCTGTTAATAAGTCCGGAGAATACTTCCACAGAGCCCAGGATGGAGTGATGCAATCCGCCGATACCGATTAGAAAAGTAACAATGAAAATGATAACTATACGGCTAATGGTATCCTGCGATGAGGCTACGAGCCATGATAATATTCCCATGAGCCAACCGGCACCGATACTACTACCGAGGATAATCGACCAGTCATACCGGGTAAGCTTTTCAGCAAGAAAGACAAACGTCTGTTTGTCAATAATACCCATGGCCGGGGCAAAACTGTTCAATATAAGCGCGAATACATAGCCCCCGGCCAAATTTCCGAAATAGATGATAAGCCAGAGAAAGAGAAGATCTTTTATGCTCACCGAGCGATTTAAAAGAGGGATTACGGCCAGTGTAGTGTGTTCGGTAAACAGTTCCGAACGCCCGATGGCCACGAAAATGAAACCCACCGGGTAGGATAGTGCCATTACCAGGTGGAGATTATTCGGGGATATATGCCCCACGTACAAAAAATGAATAATGGCGATCAGGTATACACTGAAGCCAATCTCGAGCCCGGCAGAAAAAGCAGATATCAGTAAACCGACATTAGATCTCCGGTATTCACGAAGGCCCAGTTCGATTTCTTCATCCAGAATTTCCGATTCTGTTTTGGGTTTCTGGAAATCCTCCCGTATCTTCTGACTTTGTTCCTTTTTACGTTCGAATCTCTGGGGGGTCATTTTAGGAATTTGATAGTATAACCATGTTTAAATGGAATGTAAATATGATAAAACGATTTAAAGGCAGGAAGGTTTAAACAGAGAAGTGGGCTCTGTGATTTCCGGGACATGATTCCAGCTGTAGGCATGTAAATATAACCCATGTAATGATCCCGGAAAATCAATCCCCGAACTTCCGGCCTCTTACCCGCTATGTCGTTTTTCAGGCTTAATACCTGACTACTTTTGCCGTGTGAACCGTGCCGTCGTATGACATTCTAATGATATACAAACCCGGCTCTTTCAGATAGAATTCAATGAAACGGACGTCATCCCAGCTTTCCTCGTCGTAATCCATATTCAAAACCTCCCGACCTCCATTAGTAAATACCCCGATAGTTAAGTCGTGAGGTATTTGTGAATCAAATTGTATAATGATCTTCCCATTGGTAGGATTCGGATAGATCTTAACCTTGTCGTCCTTTTTCTCTTCAATACCGATAGTATTGATGATCTCAACGAGTACAGAGTCGGTGAAGCCACAATTATCATTAGTGGTATACACGGTTACCAGGTATTTCCCCGGTCCATATTCGGGACCGTTTACTACGAACCACGGCTGGTTACTTCCATCATTCCATAAATAATTATATTCTGCAGGGAATGGTCCCAGGATGAGATTTTCTTTATCGGTGATGGAGGTATCGGGTCCGAGCATAATTTCCGGCGTTTCGAATACTGTTAGTACAACGGGGCTGCGTTCGCTCCCGCAGCCATTCTCATTGAAACGGGCCATATACCAATCGTATCTGCCTGTTTTATCAAGGGCGGGTATAAAAAGATTTCCGATGGCTTCCGGTACATCCCCGGTATTGTCAGGATACCAGCATACACTATCTCCCTCGGCATAAAAGCCTGTAAAAGCATCACCTAAACAGATAACCGCGTTGTCGATAATCAATACTGCAGGACGGTCCATAACGGAGAGCCTTGCCTGAACCGGAGGACTTTCACAATCTGAGATGTTTTGTGTTACATACCATGAGTAGTCACCATTTTCTGAAACCCCGGTATTAAACAGGGAACCGGAAAAGACCGGTTTTGATAGTTCTTCATCCTCATACCAGGAAATATTTTGACCGGATGCCACGAGGTTCGGGACCGTGTTACCTTCGCAGACCGAAGTATCATTTGTCAGTGGTGAAGGCGGCATCGCATTAATGGTCAGCGAAGCTATAGCCGGCGGACTCTCGCATTCGTCTGGAATTTGAGTAATATACCATTTATAGGTACCTGTATTTTTTTCAATCGGTCTGAACATGTTCCCCATGTATACCAGACTGGTGAGACTGTTGTCGGAATACCACTTGAGATTCTCACCTTCGGCCGTAAATACAGGGTTAGCCTCACCGAAGCATATCGAATCGGAAGGATTAGACAATAAAGGAGCCATCGGTGCTGGCTTCAACGTTAACTTCAAATCTGCCGGTTCACTTTCACAGTCATCGACAGTCTGGGTTACCCGGTATTCATAAATACCTGGCGAGTGTTCCTTAACATTAACCAGATTACCGGTTTGAGTATAGGCGGTATCGTTCATAATACACCTTACCGAGAAGCCATTGGAATAATCATCAGCACGAGATCCCCACACCTTAGGGTATACACTTGCACCCTGGAGAGTACGTGTATAACCGGTTGAATTCCAGAATGTAGTATAGAAACCGCCGCTTACAAACTGTCCTTCCGTATCCCTCTTCCCGGCCATCAGTGCTTCGAAGCCGGAAGACCCTCCGGCTTTCAGCTGTGTGCTCTGGTCGGTTCCACGCCAACCGAATTCAGTGGCTTCGGCAGGGTTCATCCCCAATGCTACTTCGAGTTTCATCCAATCCTCATGCGAAGGGACCCGCCAACCATCCGGACATATTCCCTGGTGACCCGGATCACTTGAATAATTCATTAACTCACGCCATTGATATAATCCGCCCCAGGTATCACCAGTACTCAAATCATTATTATAGTAGTATTTCTCGATAATCCCGTTATTCGTCTGATCCTTTTTACCATCGGTCATGGCACCCACATCAAGATTTTTACCCATCCATACCTGATTACCGATATGAACCGTATTATAGGTTTTATTATTTCGCTCATCGGTATATGATGAAGGAATATCATCGAAATACCACTTAAGGTTATTGCCTGAGGCTGTCAGTACTAAATCATCCACGCCGAAACAGGCGGTCTTATCCTGTACCAGGGGAGGCTCAGGTTTTTCCCTTAAGGAAAGGTATACCGTATCCGGCGGACTCTCGCAACCATCTAAAGTATTGGTTACAAAAAACGTATAATCACCGGCAGGATAT
>DASQZK010000795.1:0-3576 GCA_035638735.1 Bacteroidales bacterium | reverse complement strand
AAAAATATTAATAAACGTATAGACTTTCGTTTTGCGAATGTTCCTGAGAGCCGTAAGGATGTAATTCTTTATCATGTTCTTGTCAGTTTGGATTATTCATATTTCATGATGTCCGCCGGATTTGCATAACCTGCTTTCATGGTATGCCACAACACGGTAATGGCAGCAATGAAAACGGTTCCCACTAAGGTAACCAGATAAAAGATCAATCCTGTGTGTGTAACATAAGGAAATTCATCCAGCCATTTCTCAGGGCCTAAGGTAACGACAGGGAGGACTATAATATTGGCAATGAGAACCCACGTAAGGAATTCACGCAAATACAGCCTGACCTCATCGTTGACCACAGCACCGGTTATTTTGCGGACAGAAATTTCTTTTCGCCGGCTTCCGGTCATGAACGAAACCATGATAAAGAGCCCCTTTTTTGATTTATATCGTTCCATTTTACATGGCATCATGCAACTCATATATACTGAACCTGGCTGTTTTATCAATCTCCGGAAAGGTTTCTGCCAGATGTGTTGAAAAGGTTGGAGACATGAATGCCCAGTCACCGACTTCCACACGGCAAATTTTTTCTATTTTTTTATTAGACCTGTCGTATTTCAACTCATGGAGAATAAAGATGAGTATGATGGTTGAAACGGATATGCCAAGTGCAAGACCCAGGATGTTTATAAATGAAAAGAATCTTGACTTGAATAGTTGCCTCAGAGCAAGTTTCAGGTGTAAATACATGGGTTTACCAATTATAATTCAGATGGAGACCGAATATCAAATGATATACCATAAGGATTAAAATGCAGTAATTCAAAATGATATGAACTGATTGTCAAAAAAAACGGAAGCAAGTATGTTCTAATGTGAACACCATGTGTACGATATCGGATACCAATACCCGTATTTGCAGAGGGGCGCGAGGCCGGGCGCCCGGCCCTTACAGGCCACTCAATTAAACGTTATGGTCAGCGCATACCTTGAGAAATCATCATTGATAGGAAAAAATTCATATACCAGCTGGTTTCCCGATATTTTCGCCATCTCAATGATGCCCAGTCCGGCGCCTCCCTTGGGGGTGAATTTGCCGTCTGAAATGGTTTGCCGGTAGAGAATTTTCAGTTCCTCGGGAGATTTTATATTAACGTAGTCTATTTTTTTCCTGAGATGGACGATGTCCTGGTTTCGCACCGGATTGGATACATGAATGCAATACCTGTCTCCGTAACGATTGATTTTAAAGGTCGGGATGAAATTCCTGCTGATAAAATGATCGTACTTATATTGATCGCTATACTTGTAGATATTCTCAAGAGCTTCGATCATCACAGACAGCAGCCGCTTGTATACACCTGTCTTGATATCCTTTTCAGCCATCTTGTGTTTCAGCATGGTAAGTAACCGCCCGATAGTACTGAAGGTTAAATGTCCGCTGTATTCAAGAATTATTTCTGGTTCAACCATTAAACAATACTAAAAACATCACTAAATGAAGTCTAAAATAATAATTTCGTGAAACGTATCCGTAAAAATCACGATATATCCAACGCATCGTCCTTGTTAACATATCCCTTGTCGTCATTCAGAACCTTGTTTTTTGCCGCTTCCACAGCAAGGCGGTCGCATCGTTCGTTCTCTGGATTGTTGGAATGGCCTTTCACCCATTCTATATGTACGTGATGTTTGCGGTATAGTTCCAGAAATCGTTGCCAGAGATCAGGATTTTTTTTGTTTTTAAACCCTTTTTTCTCCCAGCCAAAGACCCATCCTTTGTTTACAGCGTCGACGATATACCTTGAATCGGAATATATTTTTACGCTGGCTTTATCCCATTTCAGGGCTTCCAGAGCCCGAATGACGGCCAGCAGTTCCATGCGGTTATTCGTGGTGAGCTTGTAGCCTTCCGATATTTCCTTGCGCAGGCGCCCGAATTTCATAACCACACCAAGTCCTCCGGGACCCGGGTTGCCACTGGAAGCACCGTCGGTATATATGATGATTGTATTATCCATTTATCAGATCAATGAAAAGAATTGGAAGCTAAGGTAAGAAAAAGGTTTGTGAAAAAGGTAGGGGCGCACAGCTGTGCGCCCCTACAGATCAATACGATTTTGATGTACAATACCCGTGACCCCGCTTATTCAACCAATGTCATTTCATCGATGAGCCTTGTGTCGCCGGCATATTTGTCAATAACAAATAACACATACCTGATGTCGACGCAAATACATTTTTGCAATTCCGGTTCAAAAATGATATCACCACTCATGGCTTCCCAGTTTCCGTCGAAAGCAATACCCATCAGTTCGCCGTTTGCATTAAGGACCGGGCTGCCCGAGTTACCACCGGTAATGTCGTTGTTGGTTGTGAAGCAGACATGCATGATCCCGTTTTCTCCATACCTGCCATAGTCCTTATCGTTATAGAGCTGCTTCAGTTTATCACTAACGATGAATTCCGGATTACCCGGGTCTTCTTTTTCCATCACACCCTGCAGAGTCGTGAAGTATGAATAATGTACAGCATCTCTTGGGTTGTAGTCTCCTGTGGTGCCGTAGGTAAGCCGGAGTGTCGAGTTTGCATCGGGATAAAATTTGCGGTCCGTTTTCATTTGCCTGAGTCCCTCGATCCACAGCCTCCGGCCTTCTTCAACTTTGGCGTCAAAATCGGTCTCCTGGTCCCTGATTGCAAAATAGACTGAAAGGAATGACATACTTGCCCGGAATCCGGGATCTTTCTCCAGCACCTTTGCCGAAGGGTCCGACAGGAAGGCTTCTACCTTTTCACGGTAAGGTAAAATAGACTTTTTATAATACCTGTCAAGGTATTTATCTGTGCTTCCCTTGTACCTGGTATTGATCTCTTTCACTACGGTAGGCTGATACTGCCCGGGCATATCACTCAGCATTAGCTGTAACATAGCCCTGGAGATCTTTTTGTCGGTGCCCAGATGGTAGTTTTTGTAAAAATTATCTATTTGTAATTTAAGTTCGTCGGTGAGCTTCTGTATGACTTCACTGTCGGGTGTTTCCTTCGATAGTTCATTGAAGAGTTTTCTGAATCTAAGGCCGAACTGTACTGTTTCCATGCCCTGGTACATGCATTCGAACAAGTATTGCTGCGACGACACAAGGTCTTTGCGGGCTTTCACG
The DNA here is from genome assembly GCA_035638735.1 of Bacteroidales bacterium. Taxonomy (GTDB): domain Bacteria; phylum Bacteroidota; class Bacteroidia; order Bacteroidales; genus DASQZK01. The sequence continues at coordinate 424 of DASQZK010000795.1, read as the reverse complement.
CCTTTTTCGATAAGGTGAAGGGCATCGCCGTATTTATTTTTGATTTCAGCATTAGTCGACAGCCAGCTGGTGAAAGCCGTCTCAAGTGATTTTTTCCGTGCAATCACATTCAGATTCTTCAGCCCTTCGGTTTGGCCGATAGAATATTTCCAGTAATTACTGGAGCGGGAATACTTTGAAGCATACATGATCCTTACAGCATCGCTGGCAACCATGTCTTCCATCATTAACTTTTGCTTCATGCCCCTGATTTTTATACGGTTGGGGTGTTCGATGTCCATCAGTTCCTTTACTTCGAAACTGGTCATATAGCGGTCGGTAGACCCGGGATAGCCCATAACCATCGAGAAATCACCTTTTTTGTACCCTTTGAGAGAAACAGGAAGGTAATATTTTGGTTTAAGGGGAATGTTATCTGGCGAGT
>DASQZK010000794.1:0-2473 GCA_035638735.1 Bacteroidales bacterium | reverse complement strand
AATATTCTCCTCTTTAACAATAAGATCTATGGCCTGACCAAAGGTCAGTATTCGCCCACCACGCCTAAAGGCAGTATCACAAAGACATCACCCGAGGGGACCATCGAAAATCCTTTCATGCCCGGCGAACTTGTCATGGGTGCACAGGGCACTTTCTTCGCCAGGGTGGTCGACACCGATGTGAAGATGCTGAAAGAGGTGCTTCTTGAAGCCGCCAGCCATAAAGGCACTTCGGTGGTAGAGGTCCTGCAGAACTGCGTGATCTTCAACAACGAAGTTCACAAGGAAATTACCGGCAAGGATGTCAAGTACGATAACCAGATCTACCTGAAACATGGTGAACCCATGATTTTTGGTAAAGACAGGAACAAAGGACTGGTTTTGCGGGGCAACCGCTTCGAAGTGGTTACCATTGGCCAGGACGGCATAACCGAAAAAGATATTCTTGTTCATAATGCACACGACCCTGAAGATACAACCCATTACATGCTTTCCAGGATGACCCTTCCCGATTTTCCGGTCGCCATGGGGGTGATCAGGTCGGTGAAGAGTACAGTGTACGAATCTCTGATGCATGACCTGGTGAACGATGCCAGGGAAAAATCACCTTTCCACAATATGGATGACCTTATGCGCAGCGGTAACGTGTTCGAGATAAATAACCAGGACTGACAGGAACATTTTAATCTTCTTATATAATTCCCCGTTCTCCTTCAGGTTACCTGTGGAAGCGGGGAATTTTATTTTGGCACCGGATTGGCAGTCGTGTTGATTTTGTGTAAATTTACTCGTATTCAATATTAAAGGGAAATGGATATACCCAAGTCAGACCAGGATATTCAGCGGCTGCTCGAGGAGAAACGGGAACGGCTGAAGGAACTTTCCTGTATCAACCAGACCACCCAGATTATCAAGGAGGGAAAGTCGGTTGAGGAATCCCTGCAACGGATCACACATATCCTTCCCAGGGCCTGGCAATACCCCGAACATACAGTAGCCAGGATAAGTTTTGCCGGCAGGGAATACAAGTCTGTGAATTTCAGGGAGACAGATTGGAGACAGGCACAGTCTTTTCAAACCATTGATAACCGTAAGGGGGAGATCGAGGTATTTTACACCAAGCGCTTCAGGGATATTGATGAAGGCCCGTTCCTGAAAGAAGAGCGACACCTCATCGACAACCTGGCCAGCATCCTCGATAACTTTCTCAATACCGTGGAGGCCCGCAAGATCCTTAAAAGGTCGCTGGACCAGGATCAGCTTCGGTCGGAAATCCACGAATTCCAGGAAGGCAAAGGCATTAACAGCCGGAAGCTGCTTCAGAAATTCCTGAGCAAGCAGAACGCCAATCGTGATATCTTTCATGACCTGATGCCTTATAAGGTAAAAGAGATTTTGCTTTTTTCAACCCTTTACGATGCCTTCACCATTGAGAAGGAAGGTCGTTTTTCGGAACATATCCTGGGGGAATACCACCAGATGAACCTGACCTCCATGCCCAGGGTCACCGGGGTGTCGACCTACGACGAAGCTGCAGAACAACTGAGGAAGAGGCATTTCGACCTTGTCATACTGATGGTCGGCAGTGACCAGAAAACCCCGGTCCGCATCTCCACCCTTGTTAGTACCGATTTCCCCTATATCCCGGTTTATGCCCTGCTTAATAACAAACGCGATGTGTCGGTTTTCAGGGAAAAGTCGGGTAACCTTCAGCACATCGGCAAGCTCTTTGTATGGAACGGCGATTCAAAGATTTTCTTCGCCATGGTGAAGCTGCTCGAAGATAAGGTAAACGTCGAGAATGATACCCAGATCGGGCTTGTGAAGGTTATACTCCTGGTGGAGGATTCTGAAATCTACTACTCAAGGTATTTGCCCTTGTTGTACGCTAACGTGATGGAGCAGACCCGGCGTATCATCGATGATGTCTCTACCGACGAGCTCTTCAAGGTGCTCAGGCTGAGAGCCCGGCCAAAAATCCTGCTGACCTCCAATTATGAAGAAGCTATTGAGATCATCGACCATTATGGTGACAATTTGCTGTGTTTAATCACCGATGTGAAGTTTTCGAAAAAAGGTGTTATGGACGACCAGGCTGGTTTCAGGCTTGTCCGGCAGGTGAAAGAACAGTTCAGGGGGTTGCCAACGGTTATCCAGTCGTCGGATATCCAGAATGCCCGGATGGCTTATGAGCTGAAGTCGATCTTTATTAACAAGAACTCCGACACCCTGCTCCAGGATGTAAAGGGCTTCATCAGTCATCACCTCGGTTTTGGCAATTTTGAGTACCGTGATCCGGGGGGCAGGAAGATCGCCGAAGCCAGATCGCTGAAGGAGTTCGAGAAGCAGATCGAGACCATACCCATAGAATCGCTGGTTTATCATGGGAAACGTAATCATTTCTCGTTGTGGCTGATGGCCAGGGGGGAGATCAAGATAGCTAAGCTGCTGCACCCGGTGAAGGTCACCGATT
>DASQZK010000793.1:0-2000 GCA_035638735.1 Bacteroidales bacterium | reverse complement strand
CAGGTGGACCGGTGCTTCAACCGTAACATCTTCTGGGACATAAATGAAGGCACCATCTTTCAAAAAGGCGCAATTGAAATGACTGAAAACATCGTCCTCAAAATTGGCTTCGAGGTACTTATTAAGATGTTTTTCTAAAAGCTCATTGTCCTCGGCAGCCAGACTTGCAATATTTCCGATAACGAGCTCATCCGGTAAATTCTCAGTCGAGGAGTACTCTTCTGAAAATGAGCCGTTTACAAACACCAGTCTGGAACCTTCACTTTCCGGAAGAAAGTGTTCGCTAAAATCATCTGCCTGAAGATCCAGATCAGAAACCAATGTATAATCATCAGAATACAGGTCCCGCAAGCTGATAAATTTCCAGTCCTCCAGCTTTTTCGTCGGAAACGGAGTATTACGGACCCCATCGGCTCCTTTCAACCGGACTTCATCGAGGTATTTGGACATCCCGTTTAATGACCCTTGAAAATCGAGTAAATCTTGTAAGAAGGTACGTTCCTTTTGTTGCTTCACTTTAGCCTATTTGATTTTTACTGTTCACCATTTACAGATACAGATGCCTTTTCTCCGGTCAGCCAGTCATAACCCTGGTCTTCAAGCTTGATAGCAAGATCTTTGTCACCGGATTTGGCAATTTTACCGTCGATCATTACATGTACATGATCGGGTGATACGTAATCCAGAATTCGTTGATAGTGCGTGACCAATACTACGGCATTATCTTCACCCGAAATCTTGTTGATACCGTTGGCCACCGTCTTAAGGGCGTCAATATCCAGACCGGAATCGGTTTCGTCAAGGAATGAAAGCTTCGGATTGAGGACCGCCATCTGGAAAATTTCATTACGTTTCTTTTCGCCCCCGCTGAATCCGGCATTGACCGCACGATCCAGGAATTCAGGCTTCATATCAACCAAGTCCAGTTTTTCGTAGGCGTAATCTTCGAACTGCAGAGGATCCAATTCTTCGCGTCCCCGCTCCCGGGCAACGGTGTTATACGCCTGACGCAGTAAGTTTTTGTTGGTTACACCCGGAACTTCAACGGGATATTGAAACGCCAGAAAAATCCCGAGGTGAGCTCGTTCATCAGCTTCCAGTTCTAAAATACTTTCACCTTCAAAGAGAATATCACCCTGGGTCACTTCATAAGCCTCGTGACCGGCTACAACCTTTGAAAGCGTACTCTTACCGCTTCCATTCGGGCCCATGATAGCATGGATTTCGCCTTTGTTTATCGTAAGATTGACTCCTTTGAGGATTTCCGTTCCATCCTCTTCTACGCAAACATGTAAATCTTTTATTTCTAACACGTTAACTAATTCCTCTAATGTTGATTTAAGATTTTAAAAATTTGATTCGACTTAACCGACGCTTCCTTCAAGCTTAATACCAAGCAGTTTATCTGCCTCTACTGCAAACTCCATAGGCAGTTCTTGAAGCACTTCCTTGGCAAAACCATTGACAATAAGGGAAATGGCATCATCTTCATCCATACCGCGCTGTTGCAGGTAGAAGATTTGATCTTCCCCTACCCGGCTGGTTGATGCTTCGTGTTCCACCTTGGCCGTAGGATTTGCTGATTCAATATATGGGAAAGTGTGAGCACCACAGGTTTGCCCGATCAGCATTGAATCACATACGGAATAGTTCTGGGCTCCATCAGCACGCGGACTGATTTTTACCTGCCCGCGGTAGCTGTTGTTGGATTCACCGGCCGAAATACCTTTCGAAATAATGGTACTCTTGGTGTTTTTGCCTACATGAATCATTTTCGTGCCGGTATCGGCCTGCTGACGATTATTCGTCACGGCAACTGAATAAAATTCCCCAATAGAGTTGTCACCCTGCAGGATTACGCTGGGATATTTCCACGTAATAGCGGATCCGGTTTCAACCTGCGTCCAGGAAATCTTGGAATTGTCACCTCGGCAATGACCTCTTTTGGTAACAAAATTAAAAATACCGCCTTTCCCTTTTTTATCTCCGGAATACCAGTT
>DASQZK010000792.1:0-5182 GCA_035638735.1 Bacteroidales bacterium | reverse complement strand
ATAGGTTCAGCGTGTTGCCAGTACCGGTGTAATCAACATAATAGCGCGGATTCTTTGAGTCGAGCCTGTAATAGTTCTCGTTATCAATACCCCTGAAACAGAGGGTTGGCCCCAGTTGATCACCTTCACCTGTGTGATTGTACACTACGTCAAGGATAACTTCAATGTCGTTTTTGTGAAATGTCTTAACCATTTCCTTGAATTCCTGTACCTGTCCGCCACAGTCGCCCGCCACACTATACTGGGCGTGTGGTGCAAAATAACCGATGGAATTGTATCCCCAGTAGTTCACCAGACCGTTGTCGAGAAGAAACTTGTTGTGGACGAAATGATGAACAGGCATCAATTCAACGGCTGTGACGCCAAGCTTTTTGAAATAGTCGATAACCGGCTGAGATGACAACGCTTTGTAAGTTCCCCGTTCATGTTTTGGAATATCGGGATGACGGGCCGTAAACCCTTTGACATGGAGCTCGTAGATGATTGAATTGTGCATCTGCGTGTCGGGCCGTTCAACACCTTCCCAGTCGAAACGGTTATCTACCACAATGCATTTGTTCATCTCATCGGCACTGTCACGCGAATCCTTCCTCACATCGGGCTTCTTGACCTTGCCATCGGGGACGTAGCCAAACATTTTCTCGGTAATGTTCGTCGGACCACATATCGCCTTGGCATAGGGGTCAATCATCAGTTTCTGCGAGTTGAAACGCAAGCCTTCAGCAGGCCTGTATTTGCCAAATACTCTGTAACCATAGGCCTGACCCGGTTTAATACCGGGAAGATATAAATGCCATACATGATCGGTGTTTTCCCTTAACGGTATCTGGGTATATTCTTTTTTATCGCCGGGTCCGCGAAACAGGCAAAGTTTCACGCCCATGGCATTTTCACTGAAAAGGGCAAAATTAACCCCTTTTCCATCATAATTTGCTCCCAGAGGATAAGGTTTACCTGGCCAGACAGGTCCTGTATATTTTTCCATAATTGAATTTTCAGATTTACGTGTAATACTTCAAAGATACTTCTTTAATCTCGCCGTAAGGGACGTGTTGATCTTTTTCGATTTTTTAAGATAAGCGGTCTAAGAACAAGAATTTCACAGACTTTTGAACGATTCGCAAACGGCCACTGTTAAACTTATGTGGCATTTGACATTCGTCCCTGAAGTGTAACACGAATCACAATCAAAAGGTTTTTAGCAAGGTGGTCAGGATGGGAGCATTGTTGCTGCTAAATCCACCGTTTCGGGATCAGGGACAGGCATTTTCAGGCCACGATTGTTTATCATCAATAACAACAATTGAATTTGGATCATACAATGAGTATCAGGAAACCAGTAGGTGTAGAACATATATCAAATAAATGCAATTTTAGTCTTTGGGCTCCGCTTGCGCAGGAAGTGTGGCTGGAGCTGGTAGAGCCCGACCATGCACGTTTCAGGCTAAACCGCGCAGATCATGGTTACTGGAGCCTTTCGTTGGATAATGTGGGTCCTGGCACAAGATATTTCTACAATATTGATGAATCAGGACCACGGCCCGATCCGGCCTCCCGATCCCAACCTTCCGGCGTCCACGGACCTTCCGAAGTGGTGGGTATGGATCAGTACAGATGGAACGACGAGGACTGGAACAACATACCCCTCGATACTTATATTGTTTATGAGCTTCATACCGGGACCTTCACGCCGGGAGGAACGTTTGAAGATATTATCACGAAACTCGATTACCTGGCCCGTCTTGGTGTTACGGCTATTGAGCTGATGCCGGTTTCGTCCTTTCCGGGTGGGCGGAACTGGGGGTACGACGGCGTATACCCATTTGCAGTCCAGGATTCTTATGGCGGGCCGTATGGACTGATGAAGCTGGTCGATCATTGCCATAGCGCTGGCATAGCCGTTATCCTTGATGTTGTTTACAACCACCTGGGCCCCGAAGGTAATTATCTTGAACAATACGGCCCTTATTTCACCTCCAGGTACCAGACACCCTGGGGCAAAGCCGTGAATTTCGATGACCGGTACAGCGACGGCTTCCGTAATTACGTGGTGCAAAATGCACTGATGTGGTTTCGCGATTTCCATATCGATGCCCTGCGCCTCGATGCTGTTCATGCCATCTACGACTTCAGTGCCATGCATATTATGCAGGAGCTGGCTGAAGAAACAGCCATGATTAGCCGCAAAAAAGATCGTCCGTTTTACCTGATTGCCGAATCAGATTTAAATAATACCAGGTACATTAATCCTGTTACACAGGGCGGTTATGGGCTCGATGCCCAATGGAGCGACGATTTTCATCATGCTCTGCATGCCCTTGTCACTGGTGAAAAAAACGGCTATTATGCCGATTTTGGTCATGTTGCCGACCTGGCCAAAGCCTTCTCCTCAGCCTTTGTCTATGATGGTATCTATTCAGACTACCGTAAACGGACTTTTGGAAGTTCAACCGCACAAAATCCCGCGTCACAATTCGTGGTTTGTTCCCAGAACCACGACCAGGTAGGAAACAGGAGGCTCGGAGACCGCATGAGCACCCTCGTGGATTTTGAGACACTCAAGCTCGTCGCCGGAACCGTTATTACAAGTCCTTTCCTGCCACTCATTTTTATGGGTGAAGAATATGGTGAAACAAATCCATTTCTCTATTTTGTTAGTCATAACGATGCCAGGCTTAACCGGTTAGTGAAGGAAGGCCGGCAGAAAGAGTTTTCAGGCTTCTACAATGAAGAGGGCGGCCAGGTGCCCGATCCGGCCGATGAGGAGACCTTCAGAAAATCTGTACTGAGCCTCGACATAAACCACAATGATAAAGCACCGGCCCTGTTCGGATTTTACAGGGCATTAATATCCTTGAGAAAAAATCAACCGGTATTTTCACGAGCCGATAAACAATCAATCTCGACTGCGGTAGCCGGTAAATTGCTGACCGTTCACCGGCGGGAGCAGGCCAACAGCCTATGGTGTTTTTATAATTTTGGAAAAGAGCCTTCTGCAACGGCTATTTCTCAAAGAGAACAGTCTTCCTTAGTGAAAAAAATCGATTCCTCATCGCAGGAATGGAAGGGACCGGGCACAACAACCCCCGAAACCGTCTCCCCGGGTGAAAAAATCACCATCAACAGTAATTCGATCGTAATATACTCAACTTCATAACCTATGAATGGAAAGCAAAGAGTCATAATTGAAAACGTAAAACCCCGCATCAACTGCGGCAAATTTCCCATAAAGAGGGTAGTGAACGATAACGTATCTGTCGAAGCCGACATATTCTGTGACGGGCACGACGAACTCAGTGCCGAGATCCTGTATCGGCGCGCCAGTGATAAAAACTGGTCGACAGTACCCCTCAACTATGAGGTGAATGATTTATGGACCGGATTTTTTATTATCGTGGCCCCCGAAAACTATGTCTATACCATACGGGCCTGGATTGACCAGTTCACGACCTGGTATCGCGACATAGAGAAACGTATAGAAGCCGATACCGATTACGAGGTTGACCTTCTGTCGGGCGCCGAACTTATCGATGAAGTTCTGAGCGAGGGTAAAGTAATGATCAGCGAAGACCGGGAATACCTGCAGAATGCCAGGGATGCTTTCAGGTCTGATGTTTTGTCAAAGATTGAGAAAACCGAGAGTATCCTGAGCGGACAGCTCGTTACCATCATGCAGAACTATACGATACGTAAATCGGTTACCATGTATGACCTGGAGCTGAACGTAGTGGTAGACAGGCAAAAAGCCGCTTTCAGTGCCTGGTACGAGATGTTCCCGCGATCGGCTGGGAAAAATACGAGTGACTATGGTAATCTAAACGATGTTATTGAACGGTTGCCTTATATAGCAGGTATGGGCTTCGATGTATTGTATCTTCCGCCTGTTCACCCTATTGGTAAGACGAACAGGAAAGGACCAAACAACAGTGTTGGTTCTGCCAAGGGCGATCCGGGGTCGCCATGGGCTATCGGAAGTAGCGACGGAGGCCATAAAGCCCTGCACCCGAAGTTGGGAACATTCAGTGATTTCAAAAAACTGGTGGATGAATCCCGGGCACAAAATATCGAGATTGCCATGGATATAGCCTTTCAATGCTCTCCCGATCATCCTTATGTGACGGAACATCCCGAATGGTTCAGGAAAAAAGCCGACGGTTCTATTCAATATGCCGAAAACCCGCCTAAGAAATACGAGGATATCTTCCCGCTCGATTTTGAAACCGATGACTGGCAATCGCTGTGGGATGAGTTGAAGAGTGTATTCCTGTTCTGGATCGATAAAGGGATTCGAATATTCAGAGTCGATAACCCCCATACTAAATCAATAAATTTCTGGGGCTGGGTAATCGGAGAGATAAAAAAGGATTACCCCGATACTATTTTCCTTGCTGAAGCATTTACACGTCCAAAGGTGATGTACCAGCTCGCCAAACAAGGCTTCGACCAGTCGTATACCTATTTTACCTGGCGTAATACGAAAGAGGAACTAACGCGCTATATGGAAAAACTGGTTAACACAGAGGTTGTTGAGTTCATGCGCCCGAACCTGTGGCCCAATACACCCGACATCCTGCCCGAATACCTGCAGGTCAGCGGACGTCCTGGCTTTATTATACGCCTTGCCCTGGCTGCCACCCTCAGTTCAAACTACGGAATCTACGGACCGGCCTTTGAATTAATGGAGAGCCAGCCCAGAGAACCGGTCTCCGAAGAATACCTTAATTCAGAAAAATATGAGGTAAAGGACTGGAACATTGAAGACAAGAACAGCCTGCAGCGTATTATCAAACAGATCAATCATATAAGAAACGATAACCCTGCCCTCCATTCCAATCGTTCCCTCCGGTTTCACGATATCAATAACGACAAGATTATCTGCTACAGTAAACACACCAGTGATTTTTCAAACGTGATCCTGGTGGTGGTTAATCTCGATCCAAACCACACCCAGTCGGGCTGGATCTACTTTCCGGTCGATCAATATGACATGTCTGAGAATAGTCCATACCAGGTTCACGATATGCTCGGGGGAGCCTATTATTTATGGAACGGATCATTCAATTATGTTGAACTTAATCCCGGGATAATTCCTGTCCATATTTTTAAGATCAGAAGAAAGATCAGAACCGAACGGGATTTCGATTATTTCACGTAAAAATCTAAATATGGCAACAAAGAAACC
>DASQZK010000791.1:0-2700 GCA_035638735.1 Bacteroidales bacterium | reverse complement strand
GCCGCGGTTAAGGTAAGAGATGCCTCCGATGTTCCAGGAACAATCTGGCCCACTGGGAAAGCCCATGGTGCATTGGTTATAAGTGCAGTTCTCCTTATCCCACAACATCATTCCGAAGTCACTCAATTGTATTTCCTCTGTGTTCGGGGCAAAATGTTCGAGTATAATATACTGATCCGGTTTAACCGTCCATATAGAATCGGCCATTCTTTCAAGTATGGTAATTCGTGATGGATCCAGGAATGAACCGTCACCGGGTGTATTGGTAAAGCCTTTTGTGAAATCGAACCGGTAACCATCAATATTGAAATTCTCCATCCAGTACCTGTTTACCCTGTCGACAAAGACCTTCGTCTGCCGACTCTCGTGGTTGAAATCGTACCCCCACGAGAAATAGGGGTTTGGGGATGTCTGATTATACCAGGGGTTATCGGCAGAAACCTGGTTTGTGGCAGAGTCAAAGTATAGCTGTACCAATGGTGACTGCCCGTATGAATGGTTAAGTACGAGATCCTGTATAACCGCTATTCCCCTTCCGTGGCATGAATCGATGAAGGCCTTCAGATCATGCTCCGGACCGTAATATTTGTCCGGGGCAAAGTAAAACGATGGGTTGTACCCCCAGCTTTCGTTACCTTCAAATTCATTAAAAGGCATAACCTCAATGGCGTTTATGCCAAGCCGTGTGAAGTAACCAAGCGTATCGGCAAGCGTTTGCCAGTCGTGGGCAGCAATAAAATCCCGCACCAGTAATTCATAAATAACCAGGTCATCAGCCGGGGGAGGGACAAAATCAGTGTTTTGCCACTGGTATGACTGTTGACCCGTCTGGAATATTGATACGATGCCGGTGGTAAGACCCTGGGGATATGGTTTCAGATTGGGATATACCGTGTCGGGGATCCATTGGTCATTCCACGGATCAAGGACCTTATGGGTGTATGGATCAGCAATTTTTAGGTTTCCGTCTACCAGGTACTGGTAGGCATATTCCTTACCTGGGATGAGGCCGCTTATTGTCAGCCAATACCTGTCTCCATCCTGGTATGCCCGAAATTCAGAATAAGGTGTCCAGTCATTGAAATCGCCTGTAAGAAAGACACTTTGTTTTCCCGGGGCATATAATACCAGGCAAACACTGTTGGATGACAGGTAATTAATACCGTCCTTCATCCCGGAGGGAATTGTGGCAACAGGTTGGTCACCAATTACGCCAACAAAAACAGAGTCGGCTGCACTCTCATCCGGTGTTTCAGCGGTTACCTTTAACCAGTAATCACCTGTCGTTGGGAAGTCGAATGCGTAAGCTATACTTGTTCCTGTAGTCGTTGTTACCAGGGTAGAATTTCGGTATAAGTGCAATGTTGCCGACTTGGAACAGGATGCTGAAAATAGAATCGTGCTGTTTGACTGAATCAGCGTTTGTTTTGCCGGTTTGCTGATCGAAACACTTAAGCCGGCTTCATACACAGGGTAGAAGATGTCTTTGTTTCCAACATCCTTACCTTCATAATAGGTTGTCCCTGAATAAGGTTCGGCCGACCGGAAGACGAAGGCGAGGTCGGTGACTTTTTCACCATCGGATATTCCGTAGTATTCCTTTATGCTGGGTCCAATTTCAAGTTGATAGGTGTGATCACCGATCTTCGTCATCTTTGTTTCGGCTGTGTTCACCCCCCAGTCCGTTTTTACATGCTTCCAATCTGCTGTACTTGTGCTTGTGGTTGTGAGAACGCCGGTATGGGCATAAACCTCGCCCGTGTAACTGGCCAGTCCGGCGTTTCCTTTGGTTGCATCGAAGACTATGGTGACCGGTTCATCAATAACCGGGAATTCAGGAGTTGTGACAATCAATTGTGCCTCCAGGCTGATCGTTGATACTGCAATAATAAATATAGAAGAAAATATTTTTTTCATAATCGTTACTCCAGTTCAAGAATTAATGGTCGACGGGCCGGAAGGAGGATGGGGCTGGTCAGGTCGTATGATTTTCCTGATATCACATCCTTTCCTTTTATGAGCCCGTGAAGGCCCTGGGAAAATCTCTTCATTTCGAGTTCTGTGGGCTCGTTGTTTTTGTTAAGAACAACCATTATACGTTTTGTGTCATTGTAGCGGAAATAGACATAAGCATCATTTTGTGGACTATAATGCAGAATTTTCCCGGAGTGAAGAACTTCTTCATTTTTCCGCCAGTTGATGAGTTGTCTGAGATAGTTTTGGATCGATAACTGATCCGGTTGCAATCCTTCACCTGTGAAACCATTTACCTGGTCGCCGGGCCACCCGCCGGGGAAGTCTTTGCGGATATCTCCGTGTTCGTTGCTTCCGGGATGTGTCATCAGAATTTCCGTACCATAGAAAATCTGTGGTATACCCCGGGTGGTCAGTATATACGCCATACCAAGCTTGAACAGTGACGTATCCTGGTTGACCTGCATAAAGAACCTGGACATATCGTGATTATCGGCAAATATCACAAGGTTAAACGGGTCGGGATACAGGTAATCCATGGCGAGGGCATTAAAGAGGTTTATCAGGGTGTTGCCCCCTTCCTCTTTTTCATTCATTGCTTTTACCAGGGCCGATTGCATTGGAAAATCCATCAGAGAGGGCAGGTCGGGTCTGTATCCGTCGCGGTTATGCTGTCCTTTTTGCCAGTAAGCGACGACAGCCTGGTTATCACTCCATTCTTCCCCA
>DASQZK010000790.1:0-9236 GCA_035638735.1 Bacteroidales bacterium | reverse complement strand
CATCATACTGTGTGGCAACCACATCGAGTTCATCAGCTGTTGTAGGGCCTTCCTTCTGACATCCAACCGGGATCAGCATGAGGAGGGCAAATAGTGCATAAAGCAGAATACCTTTGTTTTTCATATCTTTCCTTTTTGGTTACTACTATCATTTCAACAGCCAAAAATCATACTGCTATTCCGCATTTCCCCCGCGCAAAAAGATCAATGCATTAATACCAGCAATAATCAAGGCATCCGGACCTAACAGTATGTGGTACAATTTACTGCATCAACGTAACACAGGAATGAAATTCCACAGTTGTAGAAAATTCTTCGTTGAAAGATTACGCACGTTCACACTGCCAAATACTATTATGTGATATCAGTAACGGGAATAGCCGGATCAAAACTTCACGATGATTGCATTTTTGAAATTTAGATCGGTCATTTCAAGATCTCCCGGGGGGCGTGAATCATAACGGTATACAAAACCCGTCTCGAAGGAAAGGTTTTTCCGGATGCGGAATTGTATGGAAAGATCATTGTAGAGACGAAAATCGCGGAAATAATTGACAAGTGGTTGGACATACATCACGTTTACAATAACGATGTTCTTATGCTTGTACCTGAATGAGAGAAAATCGGACATCCTGAAATAATTGTTTGCCGACACCTGTTCAGTGATACTGTCGGGACGGTTTAACAGTTCATTTTCGTACATTCCCCCTATCCCTGCGTCAAAGCTGATCCTGGAACTGTCTTTTCTTACAAGGGCAATTCTTAAACCGGCCCCTAATAGTTCTCGTCTTTTTACCAGGAGGATATCATTTTTCTGCACCTGGTAAAATGTGAAACTTTGTAAACGATTCGTGAAAACATGGTTGTACCTGAGCTGGGAATAAATGTTGCTTGTAATCACCTTCCCCGAGCTGTTCAGGTAATTGAAGCCGCCAACTAACCTGAAAACATGGCTATTTATATGATACGATGTGAGCAGTTCGAAATCGGTCTTGTTCAGGTTTGAATTACCCCTGGCACCTTCATAACCGAAGGTCCCGGCCACAAGAAACGCTTTACCGAGGTTCTGACCATATTTTTCTGTATTCAGGATTCCTTGTCCTGAAGCCTGTACTTCAATCGTTACAATTAAAATGATAAGCTGTATGACTGTTTTTGTTTTCAACATAAATTGGTCATTTAATTCTGTTTGTATATATCAATGCATAAACCAGAATAAAGGTTTACGCATTTCAGCCATTAATGACTGAATCATGAAATTTTCGTAAGATATAATTACGGGAAGGGATTGAAATACGTCCTTCTATTGGCCTTTTTTACCTCCCGGAAAGATTTGTCTTTCCAGAGGTTCTATTGAAAATATCTGGTTTCTGTCCCATTCAGACCAGTATTTTAGAGCTGATCTTCTCACGAGTTTCCAATACCCGTCATCCATTAGTCCATACTGCACGATTCCTTCCCGGATATCGGCTTCTACCTGTTCAAGGTATTGGTCTTTCAGGGTAATCATTACCGGTTTCCCCCGGTACGAAAAAACCGCTGAGGGTTTTCCGGGATTACCGGCGTCAAGGCTTATTGTACCCATACCTAATGTAGCCCCGGTTGAAGCCTGGAGTCCGTCGTTAAGGCAGCTGTATGGCGGATGGCTTCCGGCATAACTGGTAATTTCGAGTTCGTCACGACCCGTTCCAAAATATTCCATGGCCAGAATACCCATTTTAGCTCCCACGATGGAGAATACTCCCAGGTGACCATGGAGCTCGTCTGTCAAAACACAGGCTTTCCATTCTTCGGGACCAAAACGTGAAATAGTACTATCCATAATTTCCCTCACGTCATAAGCATAATAATCAACATCCATTGGAAAGTGTGAGAAGACCACACCGGTTCGGACATGGTACCGCCCTTTCATCATGTCCTGAACGACATTCTTTACCTGGTTAACTGAAAATCCACGGCATATACGGACAGCCGTATTCCCCGCGACAGGTTGCATATCGAAAATATCGGCATTTGCAAGGTATAAAGCAACAAGTACCGGTCCTGAAAAACCGGGACGGCGCCCCGCTATTTTCACGATCACATTGTAACCATTTTGTAATACTTCGAGTGTATCACAAATATCATTGTCAAAATCCGGGATGGATACAGCCTTCTCAAAAATATCCAGCCGCAAGCCCTTTAATGATGAAAAACGTTGTATACTGTCCCCGGCACAAATAATAACCTTTTGAAGATCTTTGCCCAGCACAGTATTGTCCGGCAAACATTTCAGGAACTCATTTTCCGCCGACGTAACAAGTAAAACCGGTTTACCGCTGCGTTCATCCAGCGAAGACTGCTCATGCACGATTCTTGAAATCATACTGCAAGAATTCTCCCCAACGATTGAGATCACAGGAATTCCCCCGTAACCCAAGGTTTGTAATAAGGTTTTTACGTTTTTCAATCCATCCGTTGAATCTGTTGACGAAAGTAAAACGGATTTTACGTTCACCCCGGGACTTGAGACAAGTAAGTTAAGCATCCATAATTCTTCGGGACTGTCGCTCATCTGAACTACAATCGTATGAACACTGTTCGACGGGAGAGGTTGGGCAAAGGTTTTACTATTTATCGCAGACAGTACCGCGATAAGCAACCAATAAACAAAAGCCTGCCGTATCATAACTATATAAGTAACTAAATGAACATTAAAGGAGAAGCAATCTTTTCACAAGTTGAAATTAGTGATTTTTTTTGGCTGCTGTTCCAAGAAATCAGCAATATCCTTCACCACTCACCCAATATTTGAGGAATTATTTCCCCAGAATAGTGAAATCCTTCACATTATGCTATATATGGACTGGAATACATTCTCTTTTCTTGATCAGTAATAACAAGCAATGACAAGATAATTGACAACCCGTTAATTGTAATGGCATATAATATGAATTACAATAGCTGAAAACCAAAAAAAAAGGAATTATTATGAATGTTACCGGACTTATCTACTTTGTTATCCTGGCATTGGTTATCTCAGCCATCTTCTCATTCGGCTTCAGACGGCGAGGTCCATGGGGAAGTTTCTGGATTTTTTTCATCATACTTTTTCTCGCTATCTGGGCCACAGACCTCTGGTTACGACCGGCAGCAGGTCCTAACTGGGGAGAAATCTATTGGCTGCCGCCACTGGCAATTGGCATTATTATAGCTCTTATCCTGGCTGCCGCCACACCAGCACCACGAAATACTGCGGAGGAACTGCCTGAAAACAAAAATCCTGTGCCGGAAGATCCCGGATATATCGCGTTAGGCATCTTTTTCTGGGCATTCCTGATTATACTTATTGCCGCGGTCCTTTTTGGATTATTTACCGGAGTCTAATCAAAAAAACACCTTAATTATGAAAGACAAAAACATCTTTTGGATAAAAAGCATTTTCATACTCGCGATGTTTGTGTTCACCCTTCCCATCAAAACTTCTGCACAGGAATACAAGGATCAGCCGTATCATAATATTGAAGAGCTGGAGGATGAAAACGAGGGCCTATACAACCAGATATATGATATTGTGAAGCTTTATCCCGATTTCAGCTACACGTATGTGTATGATAATGGAAAAGTCACCGATGTAGAAGTAACCGGTGTAGATAATCCGGTAGACAGGAAGAGACTCGAGCTTTTAATCCTCGACTGGAAACAGAACAGTGCTAAGATCCTTGACGTACCCAACCGTACAGGCGTCTACTATTCGGTTGAAGATCCGGCGGAACCGGTTATGGGTTATGTCAACTTTCATCAGAAATTATTGCAGAATATTACCTATCCCGATAATGTAAAGGATGCCGGCGTCGGTGGTATGGTTTTTCTTAAATTTATTGTCGACGATGAGGGCAATGTCAGATACCTCACAGCTTCCGAAAAAATAAAATCACCTTATGTAAACCTGGTTAAAGAACTCAAGAAACAAGCTATTGAGGCTTTTAAAGAGACCGATGCCAAATGGAAACCGGCAACCATGGACGGTGTGCCCGTTGCTTCCTACGTGGTAGAACCCGTTTATTTTAATTTTGAAAAGGACCCCATGATCCCGGGATTGATCCGCTGATCGCCTGATATGTACGTTATACCACTTTAAAAACAAACCGCGACCCGGTTCAAACATTTAAAACCAGGTCGCGGTTTACTTTTTTTTTGTGATTTAACAATACCTCTTAACCCCGCTTTGGAACTTGTTTTACTTCGTGCCGGGCTTCAGGCGCACTAAAACGCTTTAGTCGTGACTGAATTTTTTCCAGGTTTTTCCTGTACTTTTTTTCATTCATGTTGAGAATGTTTTAAAGGTTTGAAAATTTAAAAAATAAAACGTGAAAGGTTTGATGGAAGAAATCAAGGGAAACAGAGAATGAACGGTCAGGAAAACCATATTCAATAACCTGTTGCCCAACTTAACTGTAAGAGCACCCTTCAGGGTAACGCCCCGGGAACCAGGTTATGCCCCCCGCTTAGCATTATTACAATCATAGACTGACTGTTCAGTTTTTTATGAATGAGGTTGTTGTAACCATTAATGTAATAACGTAAAAATTATTGGAACAGTTCATTAAAGAACTGTTAAAAAAAGGATGGCGGAGGATGTAAAAGGTAAGAGGTAATCAAGTTACGCTGGTGCTTCACGGAACACGGCCGGTAGATGGAAGAGCACCCCAATCTCCACTGAGGAATAATCCTGACAGGATTTAAAAATCAGCAGCCCGGGATGATCAACCCCGGGTTAAATGAGCATCATGGCCCGCAACCCTAAAGGGATTGAATTATCGTAGCCATGGTTACGTCCATGGGCACGTGGGAGGTAAGAGGTAATCAGTCGTCAGTCAAAGAGCTGATAGCTGATAGCTGATAGCCAACAGCCACCCCCCCAAACCTCTATCCCGAAACAACTTCAAAATACCCTTTGGGATGCAGGCAGGCCGGACAGGTTTCGGGAGGTTCTTCCCCCTCAACGATATAGCCACATTTTAAACATTCCCATTTCACCTTACCTTTTCGTTTAAAGACGGTGCCGTCCTCAATATTTTCCAGGAGTTTCCTGAACCTTTCTTCATGGACTTTTTCAACAGATGCGATAAGCCTGAAAACGGCCGCAATCTCATTGAAGCCTTCATGCCTGGCCATGTCGGCAAATTCGGGGTAGGTGCCGGTCCATTCATCTTTTTCCCCGGCGGCAGCCATGGCCAGGTTTTCCCTGGTCATTTCCAGTTTGGGGGCAGAGAAACCGGCCTTTATTTCAACCTCACCTCCGTCGAGGTACCGGTAAAAACGTTTGGCATGGGCATTTTCCTGTTGTGCTGTTTTCGAGAAGATATTGCTTATCTGGATATAACCTTCTTTACGGGCGATCTTCGCATAATATTCATAACGTGCCGCGGCCTGGGTTTCACCGGCAAAAGCTTTCATCAGGTTCTTTTCTGTCTGGCTTCCTTTAATGGGTTTACTCATGATATACGAATTTAGAAATGAACGCCTTGCCAGGCTTTTAAATGATGTGGATATGCCAACCTGTGAAAAAACAGCCTATTCCTGTTTTGAGAATTCAGCCTTTGGAGTGCCGCAGACAGGACAAATCCAGTCATCCGGCAGATCTTCAAAGGCCGTCCCCGGGGCAATGCCCGCATCCGGATCACCTTCCGCAGGATCGTAGACATGGCCGCAGTTGGGACACACATATCTGTCGGCTTTAAACTTTTCTTTGCGTTTCCCCAGTTTCTGCGGATCAATGTAAGTAGGAGCATTCTTAGGTGCAAGCCCCTTCTTGACATCACGGTAATACGCATACGTAATCGGGTCGGAATCCTCGTCCATTAATTCACCATCCTCAACCTCGCCTATATACACGATGTGCGTTCCGGCATCCAGCTTTTGCTTCACGCGGCATTCAAACCAGGCCACACCATCCTCTTTAAGATAAGGGATATCGTTGGATGTGTTTCCGAACTCGAAATCCTCGAATTTATCGTTTTCACTCCCCGTACTGAAACCAAAGGTACCAATGATCCTGGGATTAACATCCTTCTTCATTATCGAGATAGTGAACAATCCACTCCCGGCAATGAATTCATTCGTATAATTGTCTTTGTTGCAGGCTATCGCAAACTGCGGCGGATCGGCTGTGACCTGGAAGACCGAGTTTGAAATGTAACCATTTACTTTTTCGCCTTTTTTGGAACATACCACGAAAAGGCCATACGTCATTTTTAGAAAAGCTTCAGGTTTAATGTTCATGGTGATGGTAGTATAATTGGTTTATAAGGTAACACTAAAGCATGAGAAAAGTGCTATTCTGTCAGAAATTTAGAGTCCTGTTTTTTAACGCAGGTTATGCATCGGGAAACGACCTGTGTTAAAAATAACACCGGGAATCAGAGGTTACCAGACAACGGAAACAAAACGCATAAAAAAAATTCTGTGGGCATTTTCAGCCCACAGAATTTTCAAACTGAGTTATCGTAAATAAAATACTTAGCGAACAACTTTCACCATTCCCGACTGGCCGTCGTTCATAAAGATCTGTACAAAGTAAACCCCATGATTCATGGCTGCCATATCGATCGTGCAGTTGTACTGATTCACCTTCATGACCTTCACTTCTTTGCCGAGATTGTTGAAGATTTTAACGTTAGAGATCATCCTTTCTGAACGGAGGTTCAGGTTATCGACAACAGGGTTCGGGTATACCTGCATCTGGCCGTATATACCTTCGATACCATCAGTTGAAACAGAAAATTCCACCGTATAAACAACCTCTGTAATACCGTCTTCAGCAGTTACAGTAATTGTAGAAGTACGATCGGCCGGTGTATCAGAAGTTACGTCGGCAGCATCTGCAACAGAAACCGTGGCGTTAGCATCGCTCGTTGTAGCCGTAATTGACGGGGTAGCTGTTGTTCCCGGATCGAGTACAACAGTGTAAGCGGTTACATCGCTGCTAAAGGCCGGATCAAGTGCAAGGCCGCCGTTGCCCGGGAAGGTTATTCCGGACAGTGTTGCGTCATTACCGGGCACATAAAACTCTACAGAATAAACCTGCTGTGTAGTGCCGTCGCTGGCGGTAACAGTGATATAGGTTGTGCGGTCGGTAGCATCAGATGAGGTTACATCAAGGGCATCCTCAACGGCAACAGTGGCATTCGGATCGGTCGTTGCTGCAGTTACTGCCGGTGGCATCGTTGTTCCGGAAGGAAGAACGCAGGTGTAGGCTGTAACCTCGCTGCTGAAGGCAGGATCAAGAGCGAGGGTATTATCATCCGGGAAAGTGATGTCTGTAAGTGTAGCATTATCACTCAACGGATTATAAACACCGGTTAGTTCTATATCGTCAATGATAGCCTGTGCGGGAGTGAGCTGTTCAATCTTGATAGTAAGCTTCGAAGCTCTTGGCAGAATTTGCGAATAACGGATAAGATTGAAATATCCATCATTTAAAGTTTTTTCGTTCGTTCCGGGATAAGGCGTGGCAGGATCTACCGTCGAAACAGGGAACCATTCGGTACTGTCAATGGTATAAGAAACGCCCAGCATGGAACCCGGAACACCACCCCAGTAAGTAAAACCAAACTGAATATTGACATCGGCGTAATCTTCGGTATTTACGGTAAATACCAGAGTGCCTTCGTTATTTTCGGTATCAGTAATCCACCAGTTGCCGTCATTGGAATTGCCTTCATAGGTATTGGTAAAGGTATTACCATAGTTCTGATAATGGGCCGTATCTTTACTGAACGTCATGGTTCCGCCATTGGAATAACCTTCATAAGTATTAGCCGGTCCACGGAAATACCCGCTACCGAAAGTTTCTTTCGCGATGGTTGTTCTTTCCTGGCCTGAAGTAGGGGTTTTCACTTCAAGTTTCAGGTCATCGATATGATAATCGGCCGCGGCATTCGACTTAATGCGGAAAGATAATTTATCAACACCATTGAGGTTTACACCGGAAACAGGCACAGTAACGTAAGACCATACTGTTCCTCCGGCAGTTTGTGGATCAGGCCAACCGGTAGCTCCCGAGAGGTCGATGTTATTCCAAATGGCATTATCCGGATCGGCAACAACATCATCGGTACTGTACTGCATGGAAAATAACCAGCCTGCCACCCATCCGTCGTTAGCACCTCCTCCGAAAGAACAACCGAACTTCACATAAGTGAGCTCAGAATAACTGGAAACATCCATATAGGCCCATGTAAGTACAGTATTTGGATCACTCCAGTTATTGGTAAGCAGGAAGAAATTCTCTCCGGAAGCACCTTCATATTTCCCTGTCGAAGGTTTATCTGCCCCGTAGAAGTTAATCGTTACGGTATCTGTATCCAGGTAAGATGCTACCGGATCAAGAGCATAATCGGTTGCGGCCAGATGTATTCCGGCCGATTCCTGTGTTCCAAAATCTTCATTCAGCAGCGTTATCTGTGCTGAAAGCAGGCTCATGATAAACAACCCTGCAATAGTAAATAGATGTTTTTTCATAATAGATGAATTTAGTTAGGTGTTCGATTAATTGATAACTATCATGCCGTTTCTTGTCTCATTCCCAGCATCGATGCGGTACAAGTATACGCCAGCTTTCTGATCTTTCGCATCCCAGTAAACCTCGTTGTCGGCACCGGTAGCGGCAGGTACTTCCATGGCATGGACCACCTGGCCGTATACATTGTAAATGCGGACAACTACATTGGATGAAACACGAAGATTAATTTTGAAATGGAAGCCTTCGCCGGATGGATTCGGGTAGACCAGTGCACCACGGATGTTATGGTTCATGATACCATCGGTATTGGTGGTATCACCAATAACAAAGTGAATGGTATCGGTCATCAGGAAGCCGAGGTCGGTCGTTGCAATAGCATAGGCATTATAAACACCGTCTTCGGCACCCTGGAAGGATACGCCATAAGAGCCGTCGCCGGGCGAAGCCGTAAGGTCTTCCAAAACGGTACTGTTGTTAATATAGAACGAAACGTTAGATATCTCACCGGCACATGAACTTCCGAGCGCTTTCAACACGATGTTGTCCCCGCTGTTAAACTGACTGTTATCATCGGGTTTAATCATATTCAGACAGTCGGAGGTAACCGTTGTCCTTTTTGAATCTTTGGCAGTAAGTCCCCTGTCATCGACAGCAATAGCCCTGATCACAGCGGGACCTTCTGTTGCCGGGGTCCATTCATAAGCAAAAGGTGCGTCGGTGTCTTCACCAA
>DASQZK010000789.1:0-2614 GCA_035638735.1 Bacteroidales bacterium | reverse complement strand
CTTTTCTGCTGCTGGAAGCATCTCATGCACTGGGTCGGGAACATGATACCACTACCCTGCGCATCGCCCGGAAGATGGATGACCATGCACTGGCCAACGGTTTTGACAAGCAATACGGTGGATTTTACAATGAAGGATATTATTTCAGTGGCAGCGACACGATCACCATCCTGAGCAAAAACTCCCAATGGTGGATACAGGCGGAAGGACTGCATAGCATGCTGATGATGGATCAACTCTTTCCTGAAGAAACAAAATACCGGCAGGCCTTTCTCAAAACCTGGAAATATATTGACAGGTACCTTATTGATCACCGTTACGGAGGCTGGTTTATCGACGGCCTGAACTACGATCCGGAAGTTTTGAAAGCAAACAAAGCCTCCATCTGGAAAGGAAATTACCACAATGCCAGGGCACTGATGAAGTGTGTGGAGATGTTACAAGGAGACAAAGTGACAAGGTGACAGAGGAGCTTCTTCTACACATTATTATATCTCGTGCGCATTTGTAATGCGTTCGTTCCATTGTTGAGGGGTTTAGAAGTGGAAAAGTTGAGGAGTTGAGAGATGAACTGGCAGCGCTTAGGTGGTTTGAAATTGTTTGAGATGACATAACATTAACAGAAAATAAATAAATTCAGAGCTAACTGACACTATTACAAAAACCAAACACCATGAAAAGTATCAACAGTATTTTCAAATTACATAAATCCAATCTATTTGGACATTCCCTGACAATCATGTTCATATTATCCTGGCTTTGTTCAGCCCCGGCAACAGCTCAAACCCAGGTAATGGCCTGGGGTAATATCACTGGCATCCGTATTGAAGGTCAGTTGATGGACTTTGAAACGAGTCTTCAGGTGGCTGGCCGCAACTGGCAATCGGTGAACGCCACTGGCAAAGAAAGGCAAAGCCCCACCTACCATCGTACAGGAGATGAGCAAACCGTCACCACCAAACTGGGAAGTATAGCATTTAAGGAAGTGGTGACAGAGAACGGACGAGGAAGTGCTGTGGTAAACATCACAGCTGAAGCTATGAAAGATACCACCCTCGAAGGGGTATATTTCTGTGTTGATCTGCCTGCAACCTACTATGCCAATGCAAAGGTTAAATTGAACGGGACAGCAAGTGAGAAATCTGTTTCCTCATTAACCGGAAGAGAGGATAAAATACACTCCATGAGTGTACGGCAGGTTGAGATCCTCGGAAACCAACAACAGCTAACGATGAAATTTCCCGGTAAAGTAACCGGATTTTTCCGTATAACGGATGATCATCCCCGGTTTTATGTACAATTGATGGGATCAAAAATCAAAAAAGGAGCAAATACCACACAACAGATCACGCTAATATCCTCAGGAGAAATTGACCATTCAACCGCAGGCATTTCCATTGATGCCAACAAGCCCGGCAGACTATTTGCCGGTTTTGGCGGGAATTTCAGGCTTCAGAATCCAAAAGCTGATCCGCAGGTAATTCAATATTGTCTGAATAACATGCGGGTAGCCTGGGGACGGGTTGAGTTACCATGGGGAATGTGGCAGCCCGAAGAACACATGAATCCTATTGATTCGGCGAAAGCTGGCAAACTCAACAAGCATGTGTACCAATCGATGGAAATGGCACAGGAACTGACAAAAAAAGGCATTCCGGTAATTCTGAGCGACTGGCAGGCACCAGACTGGGCCATTGTGGGGGAACAACAGGATGCCTACCGGTACCGTCACCTGGGGATCTTCGGCTATCTGCTGAAAAAAGAGAAAATGCAGCAGATCTATCAATCGCTGGCTGATTACCTGGTATACCTGAAAGACGAGTATGGGGTAGAGCCGGCCTTGTTTTCATTTAACGAATCGGATCTGGGCATCAATGTACGGATGACCGGTGAGGAACATGCCACTTTCATAAAAGAGTTCGGTTCTTATCTTGCTTCACGCGGATTGACCACCAAACTGTTGCTTGGGGACAATTCCGATGCCACCACGTTTGATTTTATAAAGCCTGCGATGCATGATCCGCAAACGTATCCCTATATTGGCGCTATCTCATTCCATTCATGGCGTGGCTGTGACGATGCCACGCTAAAGAAATGGGCCGGGGCTGCCCGTGAGATGAAACTGCCGCTGATCGTAGCCGAAGGCAGTACTGATGCTGCAGCATACCGTTATCCGGATATTTTTTACGAGCAAACCTTTGCCCTGTATGAGATTAACCTTTACATACGTATTTGCAGTATCAGTCAGCCGCTGTCTATCCTGCAATGGCAGCTTACATCGGATTATTCGCCGCTCAAGGGCATGGGCATCTTCGGCACTGAAGGACCGCTGGAGCCCACTCGCCGGTTCTGGAACCTGAAACAGCTGGCCTCCACACCGGCTGCATCCTATTCACTGCCTGTTACCTGTAACAAAGCAGAGGTGAACTGTGCCGCATTTGGGAATATTGCCAGGGGGGAATATGCCATCCATATGGTGAATAACGGCGCTGCACGTAAAGCAGTTATCACAGGCATTCCCGATGGAGTAAAAAACCTCAGTGTCTATGTCACCGACAAAGAAAAAGGCATGGAGAAAATCGGGGAAGTACCTGTTAAGAATGGAAAAGTGGAA
>DASQZK010000788.1:0-3683 GCA_035638735.1 Bacteroidales bacterium | reverse complement strand
CGCAATTTTAGCTTTTTTCATGGACTTGCCAGATCTTTCCGGCTTTACTTGGGAAAACAATGCCGGGTGGAAATTGGTTCTTATCTACGACATTTTATTATTACATTGTTACCTCTATAATTTTTATTAATTTTGCAGGTTCTCTGTCAATAATGAAGGTTTGGAACGACATATCGAAATTTGAAGCGTCAAATCCGGTTGTAACCATCGGGATTTTTGACGGTGTTCATGCCGGGCATCTATACCTTATCGGGAAGATGAAGCAGAAGGCTGTTGATGCCGGCGGAGAAACCGTGGTGATAACTTTATGGCCGCATCCTCGCGTGGTGTTAAATAAAAACCCTGAACAGCTCCGTTACCTGAATACGATAGAAGAAAAAACGGCCTTGCTCGAAAGGGCCGGAGTCGATCACCTTGTAATCATCCCTTTTACAAAAGAATTTTCAGACCTCCGTTCATGTGAATTTGTAGAGAAATATCTTGTAGAGCAGATACATCTCCATCATCTGATCATTGGCTTTAACCATAAATTCGGGAAGGACCGGGAAGGGGATTATTCCAATCTAAAGTATTGTGCCGATCAGTTTGGCTTTAGTATTGAGAAACTTGAACCTGTCGAGATCCGCGGTGAAACGATCAGTTCTTCACTGATCCGTAATCTTCTCAACAGGGGTAGTCTTGACCGGGCCAACCGTTTCCTGGGCTACGACTATTTCCTGCAGGGCAGTGTGGTAAACGGTAATCGTATCGGCAGGCAAATTGGCTTTCCTACGGCGAACATCACCCTGCACGACAGTCATAAACTTCTGCCGGCTGACGGGGTATATGCCGTTAACGTTTTCTACAGGGAAGAAATGTATTCCGGCATGCTTAACTTAGGCTATCGGCCTACCGTGGCGAATGCTAAAAGGCGGAAGACCATCGAGGTGAATGTTTTCGACCTCGACAGAGATATGTATGACCAGGACGTGGTTATTTATTTCAGGAAAAGACTTCGGGACGAGAAAAAGTTTGAAAATATCGAACAGTTGAAGTCTCAGTTGGTTAAAGACAGAGAAATGGCCGTTGAAATACTCAGCCATTTAGAGTAAATTGGTAGTCTTTTTTAAGGTTAATAGAAACATCGTTTTATGAAAGTGTCCGTACCGGTTACGAACATTCAGAAAAGATAATAACAGTTAAACAGGAAAAATAATGGAAAATTTAGTGACTAAGGTTGAGAGTCTGCCTTATAAAGTTAAGGATATCAGTCTCGCCGATTTCGGAAGAAAAGAGATTGAGATCGCCGAAAAAGAAATGCCCGGGTTGATGTCTATCAGGAGAAAATATTCCAGGGAGAAGCCTCTCAGTGGATCAAAGATTACTGGATCTCTGCACATGACCGTTCAGACGGCGGTACTTATTGAAACGTTGGTTGAGCTCGGAGCCGACGTCAGATGGGCAAGTTGTAATATCTTTTCTACGCAGGATCATGCTGCTGCAGCTATCGCAAAGGCCGGCGTTCCCGTCTTTGCCTGGAAGGGAGAGACCCTTGAGGAATACTGGTGGTGTACAGCACAGGCTCTTAACTTCCCCGACGGAAACGGTCCGAATCTTATCGTCGATGATGGAGGCGATGCCACACTTCTTATTCACAAAGGTTACCAGGCCGAAGATGATGATCAGGTAATCAATGTTACACCTGCCAATAAGGAAGAGGCGATAATCCTGAACCAGATAAAAGCCATCCTTAAGGAAGACCCCCGGCGCTGGCACCGTTCTGTGGCGGGGCTTAAAGGTGTTTCCGAAGAAACAACAACCGGTGTACACCGCCTTTATCAGATGCAGGAAAAAGGAACACTTCTTTTCCCGGCAATAAATGTGAACGATTCGGTTACCAAATCGAAATTTGACAACCTTTATGGTTGCCGCGAATCACTGGCTGATGGTATAAAAAGGGCGACAGATGTGATGGTGGCCGGCAAAGTAGTGGTTGTTCTCGGTTATGGTGATGTCGGAAAAGGTTGTGCGCAGTCGATGAGATCGTATGGCGCCCGGGTGATCATAACTGAAATCGACCCAATTTGTGCCCTGCAGGCCGCTATGGAAGGCTACGAGGTATCGACAGTGGAAGATGCCCTTCAGAGGGGAAATATCTACATTACCTGCACCGGAAACAAGGACGTCCTGACCCTCGATCACATGAAACAGATGAAAGACCAGGCTATTGTATGCAATATTGGCCATTTCGATAATGAGATCCAGGTTGATGCGTTGAACGATTATGAGAAAGCCGGCAGGGTGAATATCAAACCACAGGTAGACAAGTATGTTTTCGATGACGGACATGCCATTTTCCTGCTTGCTGAAGGCCGGCTGGTAAACCTTGGTTGTGCCACGGGTCATCCTTCGTTTGTTATGAGTAATTCATTTACCAACCAGACACTGGCACAGATTGAACTCTGGAAGAACGATTATGAGAATGAGGTTTACCGTCTTCCGAAACATCTCGACGAAGAGGTTGCCCGGTTGCATCTCGACCAGCTTGGCGTCAAACTTACGAGGCTGACTTCCGAACAGTCAGAGTATATTGGCGTTTCCCAGAACGGTCCGTATAAGCCTGACCACTACAGGTATTAACAAGTAAACGGAGAAACCGTTCCCGGTAAACCGGACAGATACCGGACCGGTTTTTCACAGACTTGTTTTCGCCTTATTGGCATAAATAATTTTCAGATCCGACTGCAGACAGGCCATTGAGTAATGACGCCTGTTTGCAGTCTGTCATATATAATCAAAGTTAGATCTAAATCCGGCCTTTTATGACTAAACTGCTGTTGATCACCTTATCTTTATTGACCATGGCGTGTGCCCGTCAGCCCTCGCATCCTGAACCGGTGAACCCGGATGCAAGTCCTGAAGCCCGTGAATTACTCGATTTTTTGTATTCACTGAATGGAAAGTATACCCTTTCGGGTGTTCATAATTATGCCAACCATTTGTCGGTATATTCCGATTCGTTTAATGCCATCACCGGGCACAGGCCGGCTATTTGGGGAAGTGATCTGAGTTCTATCGGGAGCAGTTATTTTGACCGGCAGAAAGTGGTGGACGAGGCCGTCAGGCAGTACCGCATGGGATCAATAATTACTTTGATGAGCCACCAGGCGAGACCATACGAGCACGAACCGGTTGATTTCAGAGAATCGGTCCAGGGCCCTTTTTCGGATGAAGAATGGACCGAGCTGGTAACCCCAGGCACAGAAATGCATACAAGGTGGTTGGGGAAAATTGATAGCCTTGCCTTTTTCCTGAAGGAATTACAGGAAGAACATATTCCTGTTCTATGGCGTCCATACCACGAGATGAATGGCATCTGGTTCTGGTGGGGCGACCGGAAAGGTCCCGAAGGTTTCAGAAAACTATGGGCGATGATGTACCACAGGTTCGTGAATTATCATAAGCTTGACAATATTCTTTGGGTATGGAATACCAATGCGCCAAGGGACTGGAAGGACGATGAAGCGTATGCGTATGATCTCTATTATCCCGGTGATTCACTGGTCGATATCCTTGCTGCCGACGTTTATAAGAACGATTTCAAGCTATCCCATCACGACGATTTGCTGAAGCTGGCCAATGGTAAGCTGATTGCTCTGGGTGAAGTGGGCATTGCCCCTACGCCGGAAATTCTTGATCAACAG
>DASQZK010000787.1:0-11907 GCA_035638735.1 Bacteroidales bacterium | reverse complement strand
CGGCATCAATCCCGATGATATGATTGCCGGAGGCATGGGCATAAGAAGGTCCGATAGCCAGTTTAAGTGGACGGGAGCCGTCATCCCAATTAGGACATATCAAGAAACCCAGGTGAGGATAATTGGATTGGTCAGCATTTTCCATAGCAAACCCGACTATAAATCCCTTATTAAAATAAGCGCTTATCCCATAGAGATTGGCATCAAGATCGGCATCTAGCAGTTTACTGTACTGAAAACTAAGGCCGTTGTGATCATTGAAGAATTCCTCCTGGGCGAATGAACTCAGGGAATAAATGCCGGATACGAACAATAACAACAAGAATAAATAACTTCTCATATGGTCTCCTTCATCAATTTATTTATGGTTGACCGCTACGGCTGCCCCTAATCACCAGAAATTAATATTTCTGTTAAAAAACGGCTTATCAAAATGCAGCTTGCTGAGGAGGTCGATTATTTAATCCGCCTGTCCCGGCCCATCAGGTAATACAATAATGCCCCGATGAAGGGAAGAAAGATGATCAGGAGAACCCACATAATTTTATCGTTCCCTTCAAATTCACTCTGTAACACATTTATCAGCATGATAAGCGGAAACAGGAAAACTAAAATTACCAGGAAAAGAAGTACTATCACCTCCGAGGGGCCGAACATTCCGAGTAGAATCATAATATTATTTTTTGATATAGACTAATTTACAAAAAAAATTGAAGTCAGTTCTAAAGTTGGTAGAGAAAGGTAGTTTGAGGGTAGTTTCATATTGTTTCACGTAGGTTCATGTGGGTTCATGTGGATTGCAGGTCAGGTCACTGGCCGGGTACCGCCCATAGCTTCAATCGGTGGCGGTAGCGCAGTCGAAGCGCATGTTGTTTCCTTAGTCCAACAGAGCACCAGCGAAGTTGGAATGTTGTCTGGGAATTTCACAAGACCTGAACTTCATAATTCATCCGTTCGTCTGTTCATCTGTTCATCTGTTCAATATTCAGAAAAGAGGAATAATGTCTGTGTCCTCCGAAGCACCATCGGAATTACCTTTTTCCTCCCCGCTGCATCATCACACAATTCTCCATAGCCCTCACGTTATGGTAAGTTGCCTTCCAGTTATGGCTCTTCTTATCGGTACGGTTCCCGGGATTATTATCGAGTCCCCAGTTATACCACCCGCCGTATTGGTGGTCGATAAGGTATTTGTCGGTGTACAGCCATAATTGAACGAATTTATCGTAGTAATGAGCCGGATCGTCGGGGTAAAGACGGCTCATCATCAGCAGGGCGTTAAGTCCTTCCGCCTCGACCCACCATGCTTTATAAGGAACATGTATACGGGTGGAATCGCCATATTCGTAACCAACATAGTAAAATCCCCCCTTCTCATTGTCCCAGCCGTGAGCAAGGGCATGATCGACCAGTTTTTTTCCCAGCAGTTTTGCTTTGTCATCGCTTTTAATGCCAAGCGCTTCACCTGCCTCTTCCAACAAGTAAGCTGTTTCCACATCGTGGCCGTAGGTGATGTGCTGGGTGTACCAATAATTACCCTCCGACAGTGAATCCATTACCGGAGCCGGGACCAGGGTCCAGTCGGGATAAAAATAGAGGCGGAGATATCCTTTAGGATCGATAAACGTATCGCGGAAAAGAAGGTACATCTCATTAAAGCGGGACCTCAACGTTTCGTCGGGCCACACGCTGTATAGCTCGGTGAAGGCTTCGAGGAGATGGAGTGAGCTGTTAAATTCTTTCAGGCCGGTCAGCGGCCCGTCCCCGTCCCCGCCGTCTTTATCCTTTCCGTGTTCTACAGGGGTACCGTCACGTTTCAATACCTGGAAATACCCCCCGTATTGCCTGTCCCTGGCATTATCATCCATCCATCGGAAGGTCGATTTTGCCAGGGCCAGGGCCTGTGGATCACCGCTGACTTTGTAATACAGGGCCAGTCCCTTTATGGCAAACGCTTCACCGTAAATCCGTTTAAAGGAGATACTTTGCTGACGGGGTGAGCCGTCGCGGTTACATTCGTAGTAAAAACCACCGAACAGTGTATCGCGCAGATGGTCCCTGATGAAGCGGAAACCATGGGCGGCGTAATCGAGGAAGCGGCCGCTGTCGGGATAGTTTTCATAAAGGAAAGATAGCGTCCAGAGGTGGCGGGCCTGCTGGACAAGGAATTTGTTTTGCGGGCCGGGTGAGATGTTCCAGTCGTATTCGAAATTCGGGGTATAGCCGCCATAAAGGGTGTCGAGGCAGCGGGGGTACCAGGCGTTGACTATATTTTTAAAGAGGCTATTTTCAAGATTGGTTGCCTGGTGGAACTCGTAAAGCGTTTTATAGGACTGGCCTGGAGGGTTACCTTCTGCAAGAAAGAAAACAACGAAAAGCGCCACGATAATGAAAGGTATGATGCGTTTAACCATTTTTCCCATGATTCAGAGGTATTTTCATTAAAAGTATGAAAAAAATCCTCGCAATGATTACAAATTCCTTCCTAAGAGTACACGGGGTCAATCCACATAAGAATCTGTTTAAGAATTCAGCCTCGGGGAAACCGGCAATGACGAGACGATAACAGGTAAACAACATCATTTCTCAAGTTAATCTGCGGTCCCGGTTATCCTTACAAATTCGAACAGCCAAAGGAAATTGTCTTCATCCTATGTCAGAGCAATCACTATCTCATTATTTTTCTTCAATATAAAATTCAAAAGCCCTGTACGTATCCACGTCCGGAAAACCGTTGGAAACAGGCGTAAGGTCAAAATGCTTGTTTCCCTGGGGAAAGAGCGATTCAGCCTTTAAGACCTCAACAAGACGACTATCGCCCGGAGGATTTTCACCTGGAATCTTTTTCGGGGGCAGTGTCCCGTTTCCCTCCCGCCGGAAAGCCCAACCGCCCTGGTAAGGGGTAAATTCATCATCGAGTGAGGGTTCCGCCGGAACAGATGCCCGGTTTGCATTGGCCAGGGTAAAACCCAGACCGGGCCCCGGCTCAAGGAAACCTACCATGAATCCATACCGGTGATTTGCTTTGAAAAACACGGGTTCTTTAAATGACCACCTTATATAATACAGGCAGCCCTCGTCCCCGAGAGGGTCTCCGTTTTCATCTTTTGTAACGGGAATATCCTCCGGGAATATCCCGGTATAAATTGTCGGGAGGCTATGGTATTCGACACCCCCGATATAATCATCTGTCCGGTGATTTGTGCTAAATCCGTGTTTCGACTCTGTTCCCTTTGGAGTGTTGTTATCATTAATAACCGGGTCTCCCGTAATTTCAAAGAACTGAATAAACACCTTTGAACCGGGTGTGTTATGCAGGACTGCGCTTTGTGCCGGACCTGTCCGGAGAACGATGGATTTGACCCGGGTGTCTTTTTTCGGGATAAAGACCTGTCCAAGATCGCGGTTACGCTGGAAATACCCCTTGTTCTTCCATATTAATGCATCAGGGCTCACGTTCCTGACACTGGTATTCCCGCCCATATTAGCCTCTGACTGGTATTCCGAGACCAACGGCCCTATTTCATACCTCTTACCCAACGGCTGCAGGTAAACAGTATCAAATCTATAATCAGTGCGTTCCTTGATATCGTGGTGCGTAAAAGCGGGGCTGTCTTGAGCTTCAGCAGCACCTGTACCCGTCAACACTAAAAAAATCAAAACGAATATCAGGACCGAAAATTCCTTTCGAAAGAGACAGCCGGCAGGTAAGAAATTGATCATTTTCAAATGTTTTGATGGAAAATCAAAACTAACTATTTATGGTGTTTTTTACAAGGCCGCCTGACGGTAACGTCCAATCCCCGGGGCACTTTTCCAAACGGGCTTTATTTCTCAAAGAATGGTGTAATAAATTCCCGGCTTTGTTTTTACAACCGGCACACTTTTTGTAAATTTGTGCGATTCATACCGGGGCTGATTTGGTTTTGACAGCAGGTCAAGCAGGTATGGAAGCATGCCGGGCTTTGAGTTTTGGCCCGTAAATCCTAAGGCTCACACTTTTTAACTGGCAATACCAATTATGCTCTCGCAGCTTAATTTTACCAAGTAAAATTAGCTTAATCCCGACACCAGGTGTCGGGACGGGATGTCCCGCTACAGTTTCCACCTGATTGGCTGTAGCATACGGGGCACAGGATAAACCGGGTTAGCCGTTGCAAGGTCCCGGTGCAATGGTGAAATTAAGGGACTACGGTTCAGGCAGGCTGTCTGTCGCCAGCCTGTTCCCGACAATCAATGACAGACTAAGCATGTAGAAACCATATTGGTTTCCTGTTTGGACCGGGGTTCGAGTCCCCGCAGCTCCACCTTCGCCCTCCGAAGCCTTTAGGCCTAGGAGGGCTTTGTTTTTTTAATACTTATCCAATTACTATTTATTGGCTTCCTTGCCGGGGCTGCGGTAGATGCAGTCCACTTGGGATTGTCACTAACCGAAGTCTATGGGCACAGGAGGGCTGTGTGTTACGAAGTTTTAGCGCCGGAAAATTTCAATTTCTATAACCATCTCGTATATTGAAGCTTCTCCGGTTTAACATGGTAGCATTCACAAAAATGTGTCAAAATTATACAACAGGTGTATAAATATTATACATTTATTCGTTGCTAACATGGATTTGGTAATTCAGTCCGTTAAAACGGAATTACCGGCTTTTTTCTTCCCGATTTATCAGACACCTGCGATTACTAATATAACCTTCTTACAAGTACAATCCCCTTTTGGCTTTCCCTCTCATGCTTTTCATTCGTGAATTACCGGCTTTTTTCTTCCCGATTTATCAGACACCTGCGATTACTAATATAACCTTCTCACAAGTACACTCCCCTTTTGGCTTTCCCTCTCATGCTTTTCATTCGTGAATTAGTGGCATTTTTCTTCCTAAATTAGCAGACACCCACAGTTATTGATATAAAACTTCTTATAAACATACTCCCCTTGAGTTTCCCTACCATTTAACAGCTTGTCCAGATTATAGCTGTATACGTGATCTGTTGAAAGTTTTCGGGGCCGAATAGCCCTCCCTTGCTAAGTTCGGAGAATAAATGTGAGAAGTGCACTGATCCCGATTAATCGGGATCAGCTTCTTACTCAATTATGCAACGCATTCATTCATCTTCATCCAATATTTTTTGTTTCTCTTTTTCGTACTCTTCCTGGGTTAATATCTTTTCATCGAGAAGTTTTTTTAACTCACGAAGCCTCTCTGCCTTTGATTTAATATTTTCTGGAGCTTGCACATTAGTCGTTTGCTCAACTTTTTCTTTAATTGGCGTTAGTTCATACGTGTGCGTAGGATTATATTTCATTGTCCATAAAAAAGGAACCAATACAAATACGCCACCTATTATTGCACCCACGTCTGCTTGCTCGTCTCTTGAAAGAATTACATCCATTGTTTCATATCCTTCTTTTTCAATTTTTATTGTTGTTGTGCTTCCAACAATTTTAGTATCAGAATACGAATAGGGGGTTGTCCCAGAAGGTTGTCCGTCTATGTAAATCTTTGCTTCCGGAGGACGAGATTGAATCATTGTGGTACTAACACAACTTGATAAGAGAATTAATACTGCTAAAAACGAAGAAATAATTGTTTTTGAAACTGTCGGTTTTTTCATTTTTGTTTGTCATTAAATGAATATAAATGAGATTTAGTCCCCTAATAACCGGGAAGAATACAGTTGGCTTTATCAAATTTAGTTTTTTCAAATTATATTTGCAATAGCAAGGGACTTCCCTCAGTAAAATACTACCCGTTTGTAGTGCCCCATTATTTCTGCGTTTTATAAAGATTCAGATTTTTTCATTGGATATAATCCGTTTCATTATTGAATTTAAATTTGCTAATATATAATGCAGGCTTAAGCTTCTCATTATAAGTAGTATTTGTCCATAATGTCCGATAACTGCGTTGTTACAAAAATTTTAATTCCTCTTATGCATTCGTATACTGCGGATTAAAATTTTTTCACGCTCCCGTTTAAAACGGAACAGGCCTTATTCTCGAACATTTTGATCCAGACACCTGGACTTTACTGACAGATTCTATTTAGTATAGATGAACCGTATGCCTCTATATTTTTTCTGAATGGTTTTTATGCGAGATTTGGGCCATGATCTCTGGGAGAAAGAATTTTATCCAGTCTTAGTCTTTCCCTGGAGGAACAAGACAAAAAGACATTATCGGAAACGACCTTCGAAAAGGCGCAGGATTGGCAAGAAAAAAAGAAGGAAATGGCTGAAATAACCGGCGGCCGGATATTTATCTCAAACCATCATTCCAGATTCTTTCTTTTACTGGGAATCTGCAAAAAAAGCGGCTCACTTTTCTGAAGTGACCGCTTTTATTACCCTGTTATTATGAATAATCAAGCTGATTTGAAATTCGTATGATTACCAGAAGAACGCAGATTTCACACGATTACGGTAATAATACCTGGTCAATAACATGTATTACACCATTTGTGCCCAAAATATCAGTCTTAACAATGGATGCATCTGGAGTTCCTAAGCTTAGGGCTCCATCTGTATCCGCAATGGTTAAATCGCTGTTTAACGTAAATGATCCTTCTGAAAGTGCCATCAATGAAACACTTGAGTTTCCATCCAGGGCATTAGGTATATCACTTGAAAATACTTTCGATCCTAATACGTGATATTTCAGTACCGTTTCAATGGTTCCAATTCCTACAGCCTCAACAAGCGCATCAAAATCAGCAACGCCTGCAAGGGTATAAAGTGACTGAAAAGCGGCATCGGTTGGGGCAAACACGGTAAAAGATCCGTCTCCACTTAAGATGGTAACAAGTGAAGCTGTCGTTTCATCATTTTCTACGGCAGTAAGTGCAGCAACTAATTGTCCGAATTCCGCTCCTTCTGAAGCTTGTGACGCTGCAACAGCAATACTGACTATATTTTGAGTGGCCGGAACAATGGTTCTGTCGATTACGTGAACAACACCATTGTCATAATCTAAAGCTCCACCCGCCAATGTTGCGACAGTAATCTTTGTTAATCCGTTAATGTATGCACCATTGGAGTTAATGCTCAGGTAAAAATCTCCACCTAAAGTGGGAACGGCTGATCCGGTTGCCGGCAATCCATCAGCAAATACTTCGCCATCAATGACGTGATACGTTAAAATGGGAGCTAAATCTTCCGCCGTTAATCCGTCTAAACTGGTTATGCCAGCTGCTGCAAATGCAGCGTTATCGGGAGCAAATAACGTAAAGTCAGCTTCCGGATTAATCAAGGTGCTCAGTAAGCCGGCTTTAACAACTGCAGCCGTCAGGATGGAAAAATCTTTATTAAAATAAGCTGGTTCTACGATGGTATTAACAATACTCAGCTCCTGTGCAGGAACCAATACTGCATCTACAATATGAACAACACCATTAGATGCCTCAATGTCCGGGATTGTGACCATTGCATTATTGATGTTTACAGAAGCACCACTCATTCCCACTGAAATTTTATCATTTGCGCCCAGAAGAGTAGCCGCCTCCTGTCCATCGCTTAAGTCAGAGGACTTCAGGGAAGCACCGGAGATAACGTGATACATAAGAATTCTCTTAACGACATCTTCAGGAATATCTTTCAAATCTGCTTGTCCAACAACACCAAGAAGAGCTGCAAAAGCATCATTTGTCGGAGCAAATACAGTGAAATTGCCATCTGCGCTTAGTACACTTACCAGGTCAGGAAACATGGTTAATGCTTCGACCAGGGTGCTTAGAGAGGGTGTTGCCTGAGCAAGAGTGACAATGCTGTTTTTCACTATTGGTTCCGGCTTTGAATCTTCTTTTTCACAAGATGATAAGGTAAACGCAGCAATCAGGGCGATTGCAAAAAAGCTGAATTTTTGTTTCCCGAATGTTTTCATAATTTTATTTTTTTGTGTTTAAAAAATTTATAATATGAAAACAACAGGAATTATTATTTGTTTAATCTTTATGTCTTTTTATTAAACAACATATCTTTGACAAAATAGATAAGTGAGAATTTTGGCGGCGACATAAAGGTAAGAGAAGGTTTTATCAAATATTCCTCATTCTCACGGTATTTAATACGATATTCGCTGTTGAATTTTCTGAATTTTTGGTTAGAAAACCAGAGCCAAGGTTCAGCAACAATTCAACAAGGAAGATAATATTGTTTATTATTTGTACTTTTTTATTAGACAAACAAAGTGTACTTCAAGCGTAACTTTGTTCAATGTATGATGCTTTCTTGGACAAGATCTACCATCCCCATCCATCCCGGTAGGTGTGCCTGACCAGTTCCTTTGAAAATTCAAAGGCATTCACTTCCTGATATTCTGTGTTGAACTGTGGTTGTTTGTCCACTTTTTTATACTGGTTGGTGGTAATGAGTTTCAATGTTTCATCGGGGCCGATATTCGTCATAGCCATCTTTTCACCATCCCATTCCAGCTCTCGTTCCAGCCCCTGAAGCCTTATGGCCAGGTTACCCATGACCACGGTTTCGGTCAGCGGACCTGCATATTCGAAGTTAGACGTCGCCTCCTTTCTCGAATCCGGATCTTCCTTGCATGCCCTTACCCAGTCCATTTCGTGCAATCCACCGCCCAGGGGGTCCTTCTTCACCCGCTCGATCATTTGTTTGGGCTCCTCGTACTGGAGATCATAGGGCAGAACTTTGTAATCGTTGCCATAATAACCGCTGATGATCTTTCCCTTGCTTCCAATGTAAAGGTTCATTCCCCCGAAATCTCCCATCTTTACACCGTCGGGCAACTCATCGGGGCGTGACGGCATAATGCCCCCGTCACTCCATACGAGTTTCATTTCCGGCATGGTCAGTCCGTTCACTCCTTCCCGGGCGGGAAAAGTATATTCAACCCTCGAGGCCTGGGGTGCGCTTTCGGTATTGACCACCGTCGAGCTTGCCTGAACCTTTGCGGGATACTTCAGTTTCATGGCATAGAACGGGACATCCATCACATGACAGCCCATGTCACCCAAAGCGCCGGTACCAAAGTCCCACCATGCTCTCCAGCTCCATGGGTGATATGCTTCGTTATACGGGCGGTAAGGCGCCGTACCCAGGAAAAGATCCCAGTCAAGATCTGCCGGTACAGCCTGTTTCTCCTGCGGCCTCTCGAGGCCCTGGGGCCAGATGGGGCGGTTTGTCGTCACATAAACTTCCCTTATTTCACCAATGGCTCCGCTCCAGATAAGTTCTGCCACCTTTCTGACGCTGTCCTGCGAATGCCCTTCGTTGCCCATCTGGGTAGCCACCTTATATTTCCGGGCGGCTTCAGTAAGCTGCCGTGCTTCCCAGACGGTATGCGTCAAGGGTTTCTGAACATACACATGCTTGCCCAACTGCATGGCCACCATCGCCTGGATGGCATGGGAATGGTCGGGAGTGGCTATCAATACGGCATCGATATCCTTTTGCTGCTCAAGCATTTTTCGAAAATCCTTCCAGCGCCTGGCGGAGGGATAGGTCTTAAACACGTCGGCTGCATAGTCCCAGTCGACATCGCAAAGGGCAACGATATTCTGTCCCGCCATATTGGCCAGATTATATTTCCCCTTACCACCGATTCCTATTGCAGCGATATTCAGCTTATCGCTCGGGGCAGTGTATCCCAATCCCGATACCGTATGGCTGGGGACTATGGTAAAACCGGCAATGCCCGCAGCAGTAGTATTGACAAAACGCCTGCGGCTCATTTTTTTGGATTCATTTTTTATCATAATGTGTATATCTGATTGATTATTAGATGTCTTCCCGGATTCCTGAAAACTTTCCTCAGAAATTTAGCAGGTTTTCTTAAAGCAATTTAAAAAATTAACGGGAAACCTCCATCTTTAGTTGCAATAAGTTGGGCCGGCTACCAACCGATGTGCCAATGGCGGCAGTTCACCGTTTTAACTTTTTTGTATGGAAAGTCAAAATAAAATGCGACCCCAGGTACCGGTGGTATTTTGTAAAACTTAAAATCAAATTATACGTAAGAAGTAACAAATTTAATATCCATGAGAATCTTGACAGGTATCGCATTCTTTGCTAATCTCTTGTTGTGGTTAGCTGGAGTCCTTTCAGGCTTTATAATGGGGTCATGGGTTATCGGACTTCCGGTATTGCTCGGTTTTATTGGATTTATTATTGGCTGGCACCTGAGCGGAGGAATCGCTGTTGCTCCGGCAGACTATTTCTTTCAGCCCGAGTGGGATGTGTTTAAGACGAAATTGAAATGGTCAAACGGGACAGGTATCACGGTCGGCTTTATCAGCTTATTAATGATCAGCCTATTCTATTAACCGCTTAAATAATTGTGTTCAAATGAAAAACTACCAATGTAAAAGATGCGGAACTGTAATTCAGTCATCAAGTTTTCCCCGCAACAGTGGTTGCCAGGCAGGGTCGTCGCACAACTGGGTATCTCTCGGCAATGTCGGGAGTACAAATTATCAGTGCAAAAGATGCGGTATCGTTATCCAGTCTGCATCCACCCCTTCAAATTCAGGTTGCCAGGAAGGCTCTTCACATTATTGGACACGGTTATAAAGAAATCTGTGCTGTTGGAGACATTCAAATTCGACCCTTTCTAATACTCACCGCCAGCCATATTGTGCCAGCGCATAAAAACAGCAACCCGATTGTCCGGTTAGGGAATAATATGCCTTTCCAAAAACGGGAGCCCCCAGGATAAGAAACCATACAGGAATCTATGGATAGGCATTCGTTTGTAAGGCAGAAATGCCAAAAATGGATAGCACTGCCAGAAATAAGCCAACCTTAAGAATTTTTTTTAGCATGAATAAAAATAACCATTTTAATCAGAATGAAAATAACTTAATCTTTCACTTAAACAAAGGCATCATGTCAATATTAAATGTCATTGGAAATACCGGTGTAGGAAAGGGCATCTTTTTATTCAACTCATTCAGAGTTGCGGGTATCCGCATCGTCCTTACCCCGGGTTTCACCCGGGATTAATGGTTATTCAATTCTTTCAGGATTGCCTGGTAATTGGAAGTGTCTTAAACGAAGAATCTCATATAATGTATTTTCATATTAAACCTAAAAAGCTCCAAAACCACCATATTCACCATAAGAACCATGTTCAAAATGTCCCCTTACAGCGGATTTAGGAGTATATAATGCCGCACCTGCAAAAGCAGCCTTTAAAGTTTCCATAGTGCAGTAATGCACACCACTCCCCGTGATTTTTCCACCTTTATCATTATATTTATAAGACTTTCCCCGGGCTCCGGTGTTATTCAATGAAACACCAATGAACTGCATACTGGGCATCGATATCGGATCTGCCACTTCTTCAGTGGTTGTTATGGATTCCGCATTAAGAATTCTTTACCATAGCTATGTATTCCATTCCGGACGGATTCTTAGTAGCCTTACAACCCAGTTATCAGGCGCAGATATTTCCAAAGTTGATGAAGTGGCCTTTACTTCTTCCTGTCCTGAGATCTTCAGGACAGGCCGGAAATTCGATAACCGGGTGGCTTCGATCACGGCCGCAAAGCATTATTTCCCCGATCTGCGGGGTATGCTCCTGGTGGGCGCAGAGAAATTCGGACTGGCTACGTTTGACGATTCGGGACATTACAGGAATTACCGCTCCAACACCTCCTGTGCCGCAGGTACAGGGAGCTTCCTTGAGCAACAACTCGGACGGCTGAACCTTCGCAGCATCTCCCATCTGGGGGAACTCGCGGCTTCAAACAAAGGTGATTTCCCGAGGATTGCTTCCCGCTGCTCTGTTTTTGCCAAAACGGACCTCATACATGCCCAACAGGAAGGATACAGCCTGGCGGAGATATGCGATGGATTATGTTACGGTCTTGCAAAAAATGTTGTTGATGCCGTGTTTGAAGAACCGGTTAAAGGAAAACTGGTTCTTGCCGGCGGTGTTGCGC